>CANFED010000208.1 GCA_947445995.1 Oxalobacteraceae bacterium
AGGGCATGGTCGCTGCCGACCTGCAAATTCGCAGCGCAAAAATTGTCGCCGCCCTCGCGCGCGCAGCCTGATCGGAACTTCATGAGCAACCAACGACAAACCGGCGAAGTGATCCTGAGCCTGCAACATATTTCGCTGGCGTTCGGCGGCGTGAAAGCGCTGACCGATATTTCCTTCGACGTCAAGGAACACGAAATCCGCGCCATCATCGGCCCCAATGGCGCGGGCAAAAGCTCGATGCTCAATGTCATCAATGGCGTGTACCACCCGCAGCAGGGCGACATCACTTTTCATGGTGAAAAACGGCATGCGATGAACCCGACGCGCGTGGCGCATCAGGGCATCGCGCGCACCTTCCAGAACATCGCGCTGTTCAAGGGCATGACGGTTCTCGACAACATCATGACCGGTCGCAACACGCGCATGAAGTCGGGGATGTTTGCCCATGCATTGTGGTGGGGACCGGCGCGCAACGAAGAAATCATCCATCGCAAGCGGGTCGAGGAAGTCATCGATTTTCTCGAAATCCAGCACATCCGCAAGACGCCGGTCGGGCGCTTGCCATATGGCTTGCAAAAGCGTGTCGAGCTGGCGCGGGCGCTGGCGGCAGAGCCGAGCTTGCTGTTGCTCGACGAGCCGATGGCCGGCATGAACGTCGAAGAAAAGCAGGACATGTGCCGCTTCGTGCTCGACGTCAACGACCAGTTCGGCACCACCATCGTGCTGATCGAACATGACATGGGCGTCGTGATGGATATTTCGGACCGCGTTGTGGTACTCGATTACGGCAAGAAAATCGGTGACGGCACACCGGCCGAAGTGATGGCCAATCCGGATGTCATCAAAGCCTATCTCGGCACATCACACTAAGACGCACTAAAGGGACCCCATGAAATTTTTCTTTGAAGTCCTGCTCAGCGGCATGCTGACCGGCCTGATGTATTCGCTGGTCGCACTCGGTTTCGTGCTGATCTACAAGGCCTCCGGCGTCTTCAATTTTGCCCAGGGCGCGATGGTGTATTTCGCCGCGCTGGCCGTGGTCGGACTGATGGACAAGGGCTTGCCAATGTGGGCGGCGATCATCGGCGCGTTCGTGGTGATGATCCTCGTCGGGCTGTCGACCGAACGCTTCGTGTTGCGCAAGCTGGTCAACCAGCCGCCGATCACGCTGTTCATGGCGACCATCGGTCTGACGTTTTTCCTCGAAGGTCTGGGCCCGCTACTGTTCGGTAGCGAAGTGCGGCCGATCAATCTCGGCATTGTCGACGAACCGATCCAATCGATCATGGATAACTACGGTATCGGCATCTCAAAATTCGACCTGTTCGCATCCGGCATGATCATCGTGCTGGTGACTTTGCTGGCGCTGTTTTTCCAGAAGACCAAAATCGGTCGGGCCTTGCGCGCCGTCGCCGATGATCATCAGGCAGCGCTCTCGCTGGGCATTCCGCTGCAGCATATCTGGGCCATCGTCTGGGGCGTGGCCGGCTTCGTCGCACTGGCGGCCGGCTTGCTGTGGGGGTCGCGCAATGGCGTGCAGTTTGCGTTGACGATGACGGCGCTCAAAGCATTGCCGGTACTGATCCTCGGCGGCTTCACCTCGGTGCCCGGTGCGATTGTCGGCGGCCTGATTATCGGTGCGTCAGAGAAGCTCGCCGAGATCTATATCCCGCCGGTCATGCAGGAGGCATTCGGTGGCAATTTCGGTGGCATCGAAGGCTGGTTTCCGTATGTGTTCGCGTTGCTGTTCTTGCTGGTACGGCCGTCTGGCCTGTTCGGCGAAAAGCACATCGACCGCGTCTAACTACCCCACATTCAGGAGACATCCATGTTCTATCGTGAAGCCGGCCAGTTCAAAACCAGCTATGTGGCCGACAGCCAGATTTTCCCGTTACGCCAGGACCGCATCGGCATGGCCATCGTGCTGGCGATTGCCTTTATCGGCATCCCGGTACTCGGTTCCGAGTACTGGTTTTCCGCAATCCTGATTCCGTTCCTAGTGCTGGCACTGGCCGCACTGGGCCTCAATATTCTGACCGGCTATGCGGGTCAGTTGTCGCTCGGTTCGGCCGCCTTCATGGCCGTCGGTGCGTACGCGGCCTACAACTTTCAGCTACGCATCGAAGGTATTCCGATCCTCGTGTCGTTCATCCTCGCTGGCCTGTGTGCGGCTGCCGTCGGTGTGCTGTTCGGGTTGCCATCACTGCGCATCAAGGGATTTTATCTGGCGGTCGCGACGCTGGCCGCGCAGTTCTTCGTGATCTGGGTACTGACCAAGTTTTCATGGTTTTCGAACGACAGTTCGTCCGGCGTCATCAGCGCCCAGAAGCTGGAAATGTTCGGCTATGCGATCGACTCGCCGATGAAGAAATACCTCTTCGTGCTGGCCATCGTCACGGTGATGGCGCTGATCGCCAAGAACCTGGTGCGCAGCGGAACCGGTCGTGCGTGGATGGCGGTGCGCGACATGGACGTGGCGGCCGAAGTGATCGGCATTCCACTGATGAAGACCAAGCTGGTGGCGTTTGCGATCAGCTCGTTTTATTGCGGCGTGGCCGGTGCGCTGTACGCGTTCTGCTATCTCGGCTCGGTCGAGCCGGATGGCTTTTCGCTGGACCTGTCGTTTCGCATCCTGTTCATGATCATCATCGGCGGGGTCGGCAGCATCCTCGGCGCCTTCCTCGGCTCGGCCTTCATTTTGCTGTTCCCGATTTTTCTGGATAACTTCCTGCCACCGCTGGCGACGCTGCTGCACTTGCCGCTGTCCGGCTCGGCGGTCTCGCATATCCAGATGATGCTATTTGGCGCACTGATTATTTTCTTCCTGATTGTCGAACCGCACGGGCTGGCGCGCATGTGGGCTATCACCAAAGAGAAGCTGCGCCTGTGGCCGTTCCCGCATTAAGTCTTTACGCATCACAGTTGCACCGTCGCACCCAAAAAAAGCACCTCATCCAAATGAAGGAGACAGCATGACCAAGTTAAAGAATATTCTGCTCGCCGCAGCCACCGTCGCGACCTTGCTCGCGCCGATGACACAGGCCGTGGCACAAGCCAATGAGCAGTTCATTGCGATCCCGAGTTACCGCGTCGGCCCGTACGGTGCCAACGGCCAGTCGTTCTACGGCGGCTATGTCGATTACCTGAACTACGTGAACCTGAAAGAAGGCGGCATCAACGGCGTCAAGCTGTCATGGGAAGAGTGCGAAACCGAGTACAACAACGCCAAAGGCGTCGAGTGCTACGAGCGTCTGAAAAACAAGAACACGGTCACCAAGGGCACCGCCTACAACGTGATGGCGACCGGTATTTCCTACGCGCTGATCGACAAGACCGCCGAAGACAAAGTGCCGCTGATGATGGTCGGCTACGGCCGTACCGATGCGGTCGATGGCTCGGTGTTTCCGTACGCGTTCCCGCTGGTGACGACCTACCAGATGCAGGCGTCGGCCATCGTCAAGTTCCTCGCCACCAAGAACGGCGGTTCGCTGGCCGGCAAGAAGATCGCCTTCCTGTATCACGACTCGGCCTATGGCAAGGAGCCGATCGGTGCCCTCGAAGCCGAAAGTCTGCTTGGCAAATTCGCGCTGATCCAGATTCCGGTCGCCCATCCGGGCAACGAGCAAGGCGCGCAATGGCTGCGCATCCGTCAGGAAAATCCTGACTACGTGATCTTCTGGGGCTGGGGCGTGATGAACCAGACCGCGATGAAAGCCGCCCAGAAAGTCGGCTATGCGCGTGACAAGATCATCGGTTCCTGGTGGGCCGGTTCGGAAGAAGACACGGTACCGGCCGGTGCTGCTGCAACGGGTTACATGAGCGCGACCTGGAACGTCTCCGGCAAGAACGTGCCCGTCATTACCGACATCGAGAAAGTCGTCTACGCCGCCGGCAAAGGCAACATGCAGGACCAGGCCAAGGTCGGCACCATCCTGTACAACCGCGGCGTCTCGGTAGCGATTGCTACCGTCGAGGCAATTCGCACTGCGCAAGGCAAATACGGCAAGGGCAAAGTGATCACCGGCGAACAGATGCGCTGGGGTCTGGAAAACCTGAACATCACCAACGCCCGTCTTGGCGCGCTTGGTGCCGCCGGCCTGCTGCCTGAAATCAAGACCAGCTGCGACAACCACGAAGGTTCCGGCAAGGTCAAGATCCAGCAATGGGACGGCGCGAAATGGGTGCTGATTTCGGACTGGATCGAAGGCAACAAGGCCCTGATCCATCCGCTGTTCAAGGCCAACGCTGCCAAGTACGCCAAAGAGAAAAACATCACGCCAGGCTGCATGAAGTAATCCCGTGGGCGGACACCACCTCATCGTGCCCGCCCAACCGGCCCCGCACCACGCGGTTACCAAAGGAAAAATCATGTCCGCAGGACTGCGCATCAACAATATCGAAGTCATTTACGACCACGTGATCCTGGTCCTGAAAGGCGTCTCGCTGGAAGTCCCGCAGGGCAAGATCGTCGCCCTGCTCGGTGCCAATGGCGCCGGCAAAAGCACCACCCTGAAAGCCATCTCGAACCTGCTCGCCGCAGAACGGGGTGATGTCACCAAAGGCAGCATCGAATACAACGACGAACGCGTCGACCAGCTCACACCGAACGAACTGGTCAAGCGCGGCGTAATCCAGGTCATGGAAGGGCGGCACTGTTTTGCCCACCTGTCGATCGAAGACAACTTGCTCACGGGTGCCTACACGCGCAACATCAGCGCGGCCGAGACCCGCCATGAACTCGAAAAAATCTATGCCTATTTCCCGCGCCTGAAGATCCGGCGCAAATCGCAAGCCGGCTACACCTCCGGCGGCGAACAGCAAATGACCGCCATCGGCCGCGCGATGATGGCCAAGCCCTCGATGATTCTGCTGGACGAGCCGTCGATGGGGCTCGCACCGCAGATTGTCGAAGAAATCTTCGACATCGTCAAAGACCTCAACACGCGCGAAAACGTCTCGTTCCTGCTGGCCGAACAGAACACCTCGGTGGCACTGCGTTACGCCGACTTCGGCTACATCCTCGAAAGCGGCCGCGTCGTCATGGAAGGTGCCGCCACGGACCTGGCCAGCAACGAAGACGTCAAGGAGTTCTACCTCGGCGTCTCGGGCGCGGGGCGCAAAAGCTTCAAGGACATGAAGTTTTATCGGCGGCGCAAGCGGTGGCTGGCGTGACGCGCAGGGATTTGCAGAGTGCCAGCACGCGAAGAAAACAATTGGGGTCAGAGTCAAATTAATTTGACGGCAATTAGGGTCAGAGTCAAATTAATTTGATCCAACGAGAAATATTCGACTCTGACCCTAATTCATTCTCGATCAAACGCGGACGAAGACGCAGCATCTCGCAAGCCAAAAACAAAAATAGGGTCAGAGTCATTTTAATAGTCTCTCAAAAGCAATATTCGACTCTGACCCCAATTCATTTTTTTACTGATTACTACCGGAACCTCCACCATGTCCGACGCCCTCGACCAACTCGAAACCCGTACCTCCGCCCAACGCGAAGCTGACCTGCTGGCGCGATTGCCGCACCTGATCGCTCGCGCGCAAACGGCCAGTGGCTGGGCACGCATCCTCGGTGATGTCGAGGCGTCCGGCGTCACGTCGCGTGCGGTGCTGGCGGGTTTGCCAATCACTCGCAAATCGGAGCTGCACAACCTGCAGTCCGGCACGCCGCCGTTCGGCGGGCTGACTTCTACTGCGTCGCATGGTTTGCGCCGCATCTTCATGTCGCCCGGTCCGATCTTCGATCCGGAAGGACGCAGCGAGGACTGGTGGCGCTTTGCGCGGGGACTGCATGCGCTCGGTTTGCGTAGCGGCGACCTGCTACAAAACTGTTTCTCGTACCATTTCACGCCAGCTGCCTTCATGGTCGAAGGAGCCGCGGCCAAGCTCGGTTGCGTCGTGATCCCGGCCGGCAGCGGGCAGACCGAAATGCAAGTCCAGGCGATGGCTGAACTGAAGCCTGCGGCCTATGTCGGCACGCCCTCGTTCCTCAAGCTCATCATCGAAAAGGCCCGCGACATGGGGGCCGACATCAGCGCCACACAGCGCGCACTGGTCAGCGCCGAAGCCTTGCCGCCGTCATTGCGCAGCTGGCTGCAAGACAACGGTGTGCCACACGTGCTGCAGATGTACGCCTCGGCTGACATCGGCAACATCGCCTATGAAACCGAGACCGACGGCAAGGTCAATCCCGGCATGATCGTCGACGAAGATATCCTGCTCGAAATCGTCCGTCCCGGCACCGGTGACCCGGTCGCACCTGGTGAAGTCGGCGAAGTTGTCGTTACCTCCTTCAATCCCGATTACCCGCTGATCCGGTTCGCCACCGGCGACCTGTCGGCAGTCCTCGCGGGGCCGTCGCCGTGCGGTCGTACCAACCTGCGCATCAAGGGCTGGATGGGCCGCGCCGACCAGACCACCAAGATTCGCGCCATGTTCGTCCACCCGTCGCAGGTTGCCGAGATCGTGCGGCGCTTTCCGGCGGTGAGCAAAGCGCGCCTGGTGGTGTCGGGCGAGATGGCGAATGACGTGATGACTCTGCATTGCGAAGTGATTGGTTCAGATCCGGCCTTGTCGGCGGCGATTGTCGAGGCGATCAGGGAGGTGACGAAGTTGCGGGGGGAAGTTTTGCTGGTGGTGCCGGGAACGCTGGCGAATGATGGGAAGGTGATTGAGGATGCGCGGCGGTATGAGTGATTTGTGAAACACGAGGAAATATTCGACTCTGACCCTGATTTTCAAGGTAAATAGGGTCAGAGTCAATTTAATCAGTGCCGAGTGGAAATTTTCGACTCTGACCCCATTTTTTTAATTTAACTCTGACCCCATTTTTAAAGGTTGTTTAGCAAGGCACCCATTTGTGGCTTATCCACAGGGCTAGCGAGGTTAGCCGGGG
>CANFED010000209.1 GCA_947445995.1 Oxalobacteraceae bacterium
CGTTATTGGGGTAAGTGTGGGCCACAACGGTCGGTACATATCTTGGTGTTGGTGTTGGCGCAGGTGTTGGTGTTGGTGTTGGTGTTGGTGTTGGTGTTGGTACTGGTGTTGGTACTGGTACTGGTGTTGTTACTGGTACTGGTACTGGTGTTGGTACTAGTGTTGGTACTGGTGTTGGTACTGGTGTTGGTACTGGTGTTGGTACTGGTGTTGGTACTGGTACTGGTGTTGGTACTGGTGCTGGTGTTGGTACTGGTGTTGGTGTTGCTGCTGGTACTGGTGTTGCGGCTGGTACTGGTGTTGCGGCTGGTACTGGTGTTACTACTGATGCTGATTCTGATAGCGGTGTCGGTGTCGACGCGCTATCCTCGTTGACACCGCCACACGCTTGGAGTACTACCAATGCACTAATTAAGGCCGCATTCGCGCCCCATCGACGCGCAACAAGAGGTTTCATGATGTACCGATGCAAGTCCATAGGAAGACTCCTCGTATGACGTGTTTATCTAAGGAAATATTACCTCATCACTACTAATTAGCGTAATTAAATAGTTACTAATGGTTGTTTTTAAAGAGGTCAACAGGAAAACCACAGTGGATGACTCAATTCAGAACGGTAAGCGTCCGCGAACCCCCATCTATCCCCAGCCAAGCTGCTATGCCATGGTTCTCGTTTTAATGATTGAGCGAGGCACAGGCGATGGAAGCAGACAACAGTAGTGCACAGCGTTACTACCGGTATGGGGAAGCATTCTGGAGTGAACTGATTACACGGCAAGCGCAATCGAGTCAGGGCATACGTAACTTTTGTCAGGCCAATGGCTTGGCAACGAGCACCTTTCACAAGTGGCGAGCTAAGCTGGCCGGACGTGCCGAAGTGGCGAGCACGGAGCACAGGTCAGTGCCGGATGCGATGCTTATTGCCGTTGCGCACGACCCGACTCCCATCGCGCAGGAGCGCGCTGAGCCAACGCCGCTACCGCAATCGCGAGGTAATGTGCGCGACAGTATTATTGTCACCAGTGGCGGCATGCGTGTGGAAATGACCGGTGCCTATGCCGACCGTATCGTGCGTCATTTACTGAGCCGGATGAACGGCTTCACATGCTGATCGCCGGCGATTGCCGGGCTTACATTTGTCGTGATCCGGTGGATATGCGCAATGGCATTGATGGGCTGTCCTATCTGGTTGAGCCGCTATTGCAGCAGCAACCTCTGTCAGGCCATTTATTTGTATTTATTGGCCGCGATCGCCGCCGGGTCAAGATTCTGTACTGGGACCGGAGCGGCTTCGCACTCTGGCAAAAGCGACTTGAACAGGGGCGCTTTCCGATGCCGGCGTCATTGGCGCAGCGCAAATTGACCTTGGGTGAACTGCACGCATGGCTCGAAGGAATCGATATTCCAGCCTTGCAGGCGCATCCGACAACGCGCTCTGCTACCGTTCTGTAAAAGGCGCATTATTTTTGGATTTCCGGTAAACGGAGTGCCTGTGGCTGGCGTTAAACCCAGCATGCTGATGCTCCTTGAACCCGCCGACCTGCCTGACGAGCTACCCGCCCTCAAAGCGGTCGCCCTGCATCAGAATCAGTTGGCGAGACAGTTCTGGGAACAAGTCGAAATCCTGCGGTATCAGATAGCGCAACTGACGCGAGCCCGCTTTGGCACGAGTGCGGAACACCTTGCCGGCCAGGCAGACCTGTTCGCCGAGACCGTCGCACTGCCGACCCCGCCAGCGGTGCCCGATAGCCAGGTTGCCGGCCACGTGCGCCGCGGGCGTCCGGCACTGCCGAAAGACCTGCCGCGCGTGCGGATCGAGTACGACCTGAGCGACGCCGAGAAGGCCGAATTCGACAGTATCCAACGCATAGGCGTCGAGCACAGCGAGACCCTCGACTACACGCCGGCCAAGCTGACCGTCATCGAACACGCCCGCATCAAATATGCCTGCAGTAAAGACGGTGAATCGACGATTCGTACGGCCTTCGCGCAACCGTCTCCATTACCCAAATCCAGCGCCAGTGCCGGCTTGCTGGCACAAGTGAGCATCAATACCTTCGTCGATCATCTCCCCTTGCATCGGCAGGAGGTCATCTGGAAACGCAAGGGCTTTCCGGTGTCACGATCGACCTTGTGTGACTGGAAGCTCGGTGTGGGCGAATTACTGTCGGTGCTGATGCCGCCGTTAAAAGCACACCTCCTGCGCGCGCCGCGCGTGCATTCGGATGACACGACGATGCCGTTGCTCGAGCGCGGCCGCGGCAGCACAAAAACGGCACGACTGTGGGGCTATCTGGGGGCCGGTGAGCGGCTGGAAAACGGTGCGTGGGTGGCGCATGCGCCGGCCGTGGTCTTTGACTTCGCCGAGTCGCGGCAAGCGATCCATCCGGGGACATTTTTACGCGATTACCAAGGCTATTTGCAGGTCGACGCCTATTCTGGCTACGACGCGCTATTTCGTAGCGGAAAGGTCATCGAGGTCGGTTGCTGGGCCCATTGTCGACGGCGATTCTTCGAGATCGCTAAAATGCAACAGGCACCCGGTCTGGCAGCACAGGCGCTGGCATGGATTGCCCGACTTTACGCGATCGAGACGGCCATCAGGCCACTGTCTCCGGATCAAAAACACCTCTTGCGACAACAGCAGTCCGTGCCCCTGCTGACCGACTTGCGCCTCTGGCTCGACGGGCATGCCGGCAAGGTGCTGCCGCGCTCTCCGCTGGCGCTGGCTTTCGGCTACGCCTTGCGTAACTGGAACGCCTTGGTCCGCTATACCGAGAGCGGTATTCTGCTGCCCGACAATAACGCCATGGAGCGCTGCATTCGTCCCATCTCGATAACGCGTTCATTCTGCACCTCCTTTTGAAACCTCGATAAACATTGGGATTTGACGTTCAAGATCGGCCCGACACAGGCGATGTTTGCTCGTGAGTGCGGTAATAACGGCTTCGCTCTCCAAGTCGCGGGCCCTAATTTGATAGGGCGCGTCAGGAACGACCTGGTCAGCAGCGAGAAGCTGATCCTTGATGAGCCGGCGGATGACGTGGTTTGTGACACCAAGCTTTTTTGCCGCCTCAGACATCGTCAACCATTCACCATTCTTCTCTGCAGAACGATATGCATGAATGTTGTGGACGCGTCGAATCGAGCTGACACGGTGCGCCGTCCAGGTTTTATTTTGCCCGGTACGCATTCCCATGCGATTCAAAGTCGCGGTGATATCCTGATCGGACCAGCGGCCAGCCATCGAACGAATCACGGCAAGCGCCTCATCCGTTGTGCGGCAGCCATGCTCGCCTGTTGTTGGCTTGCGCACGCGTAGCTGTGAATGCTGTCCACCCTGCCAGTGAATCGTTAGTAGGACTTCGCGGGCCACATCATCGACATCGGCAATGATGTCCACAATCACAGCGCGCAAGAGTTGCTGGCGCACCCGCATGGTGACACCGGGTGCATGCCATGCAGTCTCGAGATCTTCAGCAAGCTTGCCGAAATCCTGTGTTGTCGCGGGATCTGACGGTGATGCAGCCAGCTCATCTAAACGGGACTGGCAAATCTGGATACGCCGCAAAGCGGCTTCCCAGTTTTTCTCAAGTTGCGCTGCAATGAGACGGTTTTCCGGATCACAGGCACCGTAACGCCGTTCTGCAACCGTTGCTTCGTACCGCGCCTGCTGCATATCCAGCTCTATAATTTTTCGTTGCTCGTTGACAGTTTCCCTATGCATTCGCTCAGCGGCCAATGCAGCTTCGATTGCCATCGGTTCGACGACCCGCATCACCTCCTTGGCAATGGCAACATCGATGCGGGAGCCGCCAAAAGTCATACAACGAGGTGCCCCATGCATCAGATTCTGGCGATCGCATCGGTAGACCGGCCTTCCCGGTGCACGACCCGTGTACGCAACGGACAGCCGGCGCCCGCATCTCGCGCAGCTCAATAAGCCCGATAGCAATGCCCGCCCGCCACGTCCTGACTTGATTTCGCCGATCTTGCCATAGGCATTGGCGGCTAGCTGCTTTTGGTTGCGCGCGAACTGTGACCATTCAATGTAGCCGTCATGGTGCCCTTGAAGCAGAACGTCCCATTGCTCAACCGGTTTTCCATGACCGTAACTTTTATAAGCGCGGCCGTCCTTGATTGCCGTACGCTTTTCGCTTTTTCCGTAGGCGTACACGCCGGCATAGAACCGGTTCTTGAGAATCGAAATAACGTTGCGGTATCGGATCGGCGTCCAGTCAAAGGACGTCAACGTTCGTCCATCGGATGGTCGTGGAAAGCAAACCTGCTCCTTACGCAGGGACATCAGAACTTGGCGCGCACTGCCCAGTTCACCGAACCGTGCAAAGATCAGGCGTATAACTTCCTGTAGACGCGAATCCGGATCAAGACTCAACCCTGCGTCGCGATGCCAGAGGTATCCGACGGGTACGCTAATGCGAAGCTCACCGCGATGGGCCTTGGCGCGAGCAGCGTCGGTCATGCGGGTACGCAGGATATTGAGCTCGAACTCGCTGATGCTTCCCTTCATTCCCAGAAGCAAACGGTCATTCGGACGGCACGGATCGTAGACGCCATCCAGATCGATGACCCGAGCCTCCACCAGCCCACACAGTTCAAGCAAATGATGCCAGTCCCGCCCGTTGCGGGCCAGTCGCGAAGCATCCATGCAAAGCACCGCGCCGACTTCTCCGGCGCAGAGCCACGACACGAGCCGCTCGAAACCGGGCCTGGCCACCATGCCGCTGGCGGAACGACCGAGATCATCATCAATGACCTCGATGTCGTGAAAGCCCCGGCGCCGTGCTTCTTCGACGAGTTCATATTGTCGGCGTTGGCTCTCGAGGTTTCCTTGAACCTGCGCTTGTGTGGACTGACGAACATAAACCACAGCCTTGCGCTTGAGTACGATGGCAGGCAAACAATCAGCGTTCGTCATCATCGTGCCCCTTGGTCACGCCGCTTGCGGCCAGCATTAGCAGAGTTGCGAGAGAGGTCAGTGCCTTTGCCCGTTGCGCCGGCGACATCCGCTGTAACTCGGCTGTGTCGAACATCATGCGTAATTGATTCCGGGTTGGCAGCGGCTGCGCTGGATTGGGGCGTATCACCTTGAGAGAAGCACTCACTGGAATTCTCCTGAACAGGATTAGAACTGTCCAGAAAGTATCCCTGCACTCGCTCAAGGAGTAGCTGATGTAGATCGCATAATGCAGCAACACTTATCCGCGGCTCGCCGATTGACATGCTGGCGCATGCGACCGGATCGAGCATCCACGCAGCCAGTATTATCACTTCGCCATGACTGACTTCTACATGAGCTATACGCATCCCTCGGCGCTGCTCCATGTCTTTTAGCTTGACGCGGCGACCAAACAACGCATGCCAGCGATAATGGATTTCGACCTCCTGCCCGATGTGGGCAGAATGACTGAGGACTGGCAGTGGGGCGCAACAATTATTTGTTCGTCGGCTCGGTACGCGGTGGGCAGATTGCCGCCACGATGTATTCCTTGCTATCGACAGCCAGGCTCAACGGACTCAATCCTTACGATTGGCTCAAGGACACGCTGACGCGGTTGCCGTCACATCCCTCGAACAAGGTTCACGAATTGTTGCCGCTGGCGAGACAGGGCGCAGCGTAAAACAGTAAACTGTCGGCATGGATCCCCGCCTTCTTGACCTGCTTCGCAGCGCTCCCAGCCTTGACCTGTACCAGATCAGCCTGGCCACCCACCAGTTAATCTCCGATCCGCAACGCATCATCGCCATCCGGTCCCGCCTGCACCCCGGTGCGCGGGTGATGTTCTTCCACCATCAGGCCCATACTCTCGCCGCCGGCACTGTGGTTGCGTTCCGTCCAACCGAGGTCGCTATCCAGGACGATGCCACGCGCAAGCAATGGTGGCTGCCGTATGCCGCGATTGCCCCCGACCCGCAGCAGCACACGCACGAGCCGGTGATGCCATTACCAGCGCGGCCCACTGTCAATTTCCAGCTCGGCGACACCGTCGGCTTCACCGACAAATATCTGCGGGAGCATATCGGCACCGTCCAGCGCATCAACGGCAAAACCCTGTCGATTGATTGCGATGGTGTTCGCTGGCGCGTCTCGCCGCGGCTATTGCGAAAAATCATCGACCTTTGATTCGCTGGGGAAGGCAAGCCTGTGCTTGTCAATATGGGGATTCGCGGACGCTTACAAGTCATTCGCAAACTTGGCGGGCAGTGGCCTGACAGACAACTTGCCGTGACGATGAATCGAATGCGCTGCAAATCAGCCGAAGGACAGACATGGACTGCCGTGCGGGTACGCGAACTGCGCGAACGACTGGGCATCGCTGCGTTTGATCCTACGGCACCGGGCGAGGAGATGATCAGTGTGGATGAAACAGCACGCAGGTTGAAGATCTGCGTTGGTTCTGTGCTGCGTCTTATTGATGGAGGTGTGCTGCCAGCGACCCAACTAATGCACTCGGCACCTTGGAAGGTGCCCGTCGCAGCACTTGACTCGGAGGCCGTCCAGATAGGCATCCGAGGGATCATCGACCGACGCCCACGGAATTTCGCGGTTTTACAGGACGAGAAGACGCTCAAACTGCCAGGATTCTAGAAGGAGGATGCACTATGAAACACGATTCGCGCGGCGATTAATAAAGGCAAACAAATTGCCTGACAGCGGATCCTGCTGCAACCGGTGGCGGACCAGTGCATACAGGCCATCAAAGGACAGGCGCATGTTGACCGGTTCACCGTAGAGGAAGACGCGGACCTGGCCTTCGGGGAAGAACACCAGGACTGAAGGAGTCGCAGCACGACGCCATGGCCAAGGTCGAGCTCAATGGTGAGTCTGGCGGGCGATGATGCGACGGTACTCGGC
>CANFED010000210.1 GCA_947445995.1 Oxalobacteraceae bacterium
CACGGGCAGCATCTGCCGTCGGTATGGTCAGTATCTCGCCGGTACGCATCCGGTTCATGTTCTCGCCAACAAAAGCTGATGGATTGGCGCGATACACAGCAACAAGCATCTGGTCGAGCGACACGCCTGCAGGACGCGACTGGGTGGCGATCTGAGTCAGTGAATCACCACGCTTGATCTGATATGTTTTTTCGCTCACCACAGGAGCGCCTGCCGGCTTCGCTCTGCCCGGCGCTGACGGGGGGTTATCGTTTGCGACTGCAGCAGCCTCAAACGAGTCCGGGGAACGAATAACCGGGATAGATGACGGCACACGTCCCTGCACGGAACTCGCCGCATTGACTTGCGCGCTTCGCATACTGGCCGGGTCGAGCAGAAAGGTGTACTCGCGCACCAGCACGCCGTTTGCCCCCTGCAACTCAAGTAACAAATCGACGAAGGGCTCGTTGATTGGTTGTGCCGAACTCACACGGATGAACTGTCGTCCGCCGCTTTGCTCGACAACAAATTTAATGGCCAATACGGCGGGATTGAGTGTGATGTTGGCTTGCTTGAATGCCGCAGCACTCGCCAGTTTTACCGCCAGCGTGCCCACTTCATCTTTGCCCACCGAGGTCAGTTCGATCTCTGCGCTCAGCGGTTGACCTAACGCCGACAGTACCGTCAAGCGTCCCAGCCCTGCCGCATAACCATTCGATACCAACATTGTTGCCAGCACGGCGGCACCAAGCGTCTTTAGTGCATAGGACCCAAGTTGCGCGCAAGAGACCGACGCGCCGGGATTACGGACGGTAGATGAAGATATTTTGAGTAACATAGGTTAGTAATCCCTTGGCGCAGTCAATGTTGGACACCAACTGTCGATCATTATCATTTTTCCTGAGCAACTTTTAACATAGCATCGCGACCATGGTTAGGCAAGCGCAACCAAGCCACCGGCCAGTGCAAACTAACAACATCTGATCGATCAGTGCTCCAGAACAATCCTCAGCATCCGCCGCAAGGGTTCGGCCGCACCCCACAGCAATTGATCGCCAACAGTAAATGCTGACAGATATTCCGGACCCATCTCCATCTTGCGCAAGCGCCCGACCGGTATCGTCAAGCTGCCAGTGACAGCCGCTGGCGTCAACTCGGCCATCGACGATTCGCGCGTATTCGGGACCACTTTGACCCACTGGTTGTTGCTGGCGATCAAATTACTGATCTCGTCTAACGGAACATCTTTCTTGAGCTTGATGGTCAGTGCCTGCGAATGGCATCGCATTGCACCTACCCGCACGCACAGGCCATCCATCGCAATCGCTGGTTGTGCCTCGCTACCGAAAGCAATCCCGCGACCCAGAATCTTGTTCGTCTCGGCAGCAGATTTCCATTCTTCCTTGGACATGCCATTGCCAAGATCCTTGTCGATCCACGGGATCAGGTTGCCGGCAAGCGGAACGCCAAAATGCTTTGTTTCATCGGCGGTCATCGCATGCTGCTTCGCCAGCACTTTGCGATCAATTTCGAGGATCGCGGCAGCCGGGTTATCGAGCAATGCCTTCACTTCGGCATTGATTGCGCCGAACTGGGTCAGCAGTTCGCGCATGTGCTGCGCGCCGCCACCCGATGCGGCCTGGTACGTCATCGAACTGACCCAATCAATCAGGTCATGCTGAAACAACCCGCCAAGGCCCATCAACATGCACGACACCGTGCAGTTGCCGCCGATGTAGTTTTTGATACCGCGTTGCAGACCAGCCTTGATCACGCCCAGATTGACAGGATCAAGCACGATGATCGCGCTGTCTTCCATGCGCAGCGTTGAAGCCGCATCAATCCAGTAACCGTTCCAGCCCGCTGCACGCAACTTCGGAAATATCTCGCTGGTGTAGTCGCCACCCTGGCAGGTCAAAATGATGTCGCATTTTTTTAACGCATCAATATCATTGGCGTCTTTCAATGTTGTTTCATTGCGCGCCAATGCCGGCGCTTCGCCACCAGCATTCGATGTCGAGAAAAATACCGGTTCGATATGGGCGAAGTCATCCTCTTCCTGCATGCGTTGCAAGAGTACCGATCCGACCATCCCACGCCAACCTACCAAGCCCACAAGTTTCATTATCATTTCCTAAACGTAAGGCGGAACATGCACGCCGTTTTTGACCAATATCAATTAAGTGCTTTGACCACTGCATCGCCCATCGCCTGGGTACCTACCAGTGTGGTGCCTGACTCGTGAATGTCGGCAGTACGCAACCCTTGCGCCAGCACCGACTTGACTGCAGCATCGATCCGGTCCGCCTGCTCCGGCTTGTTCAGCGAAAAACGCAGCATCATCGCGGCCGACAGGATAGTCGCAAGCGGGTTGGCAATTCCCTTGCCGGCAATGTCAGGTGCCGAACCGTGGGATGGCTCGTAAAGTCCCTTGTTGCTGGCGTCCAGAGAAGCCGATGGCAACATGCCGATCGAGCCAGTCAACATTGCGGCGGCGTCGGAAAGAATGTCCCCAAACATGTTGCCAGTCACAAGCACATCGAATTTTTTTGGTGCCCGCACCAACTGCATTGCCGCATTATCGACATACATGTGATCCAGGGCGACGGCAGGATATTCGCGATGCACGTCGGTGACAATATCGCGCCAGAACTGACCTGTTTCGAGCACGTTTGCCTTGTCCACGCTAGTGAGGCGCTTGTCGCGCTTGAGTGCCGCCTGGAACGCTACATGGGCAATCCGGCGGATCTCGGTCTCGGCATAACGCATCGTGTCGAATCCCTCACGCTCACCTTTGAACGCGCCATCAGGTGCCGTGCGGACTCCGCGCGGATGACCAAAATAGATGTCGCCGGTGAGTTCACGGATGATCAGGATATCGAGACCGGACACCACTTCAGGCTTTAGCGTGGACGCACCGGCCAGTTCGGGATACAGGATTGCCGGACGGAAGTTGGCAAACAGACCCAATGTTTTACGCAAACCAAGAATTGCCTGCTCAGGACGCAAAGCGCGCTCAAGCGTGTCGTATTTCCAGTCGCCGACTGCACCGAAGAGAATAGCGTCGGCATCCTTGGCAAGTTGCAATGTGGAGTCAGGCAACGGATGTCCGTGCGCTTCGTAGCCGGCACCACCTACCGGTGCGGTCTCCATCTCGAACTGCTCGCCCAGCACATTCAACACACGCACGGCTTCGGCGATGATTTCAGGACCGATGCCGTCGCCTGGCAGGATTGCAATTTTCATAGTGTATCCGGTAAAAATAGGCAACCGGAGCGCCTCCGGCTGCAAAAATAGTGAATCAGATTACGTTTGTGAGCCAGGGTTTGCTGGCCAGATGGCGCTCTTCGAACGCGCGAATCTTGTCGGCTTTTTGCAAGGTCAGGCCAATATCGTCGAGGCCATTTACCAGACAATATTTGCGGAAAGTGTCCACTTCAAAAGGGAAACTTTCGCTTCCGCTTGCAGTACTGACAATCTGCCGCTCCAGATCGATGACGAGGCGAAAGCCGGGAAACGCACGCACTTCATCAAACAGATGATCGATCTGCGCTTCCGTCAGCACGATCGGTAGCAAGCCGTTCTTGAAACAGTTATTGAAGAAGATGTCGGCGTAACTTGAAGCAATGATGGCGCGAAAGCCGTATTGATCCAGCGCCCACGGCGCATGTTCGCGCGACGAGCCACAACCGAAATTCTTGCGGGTCAGCAGGATCGAGGCACCAGCGTATCGCGGCTGATTCAGCACGAAATCAGGATTGAGCGGTCGGCGCGAGTTGTCGCGACCAGGTTCGCCGTGATCGAGATAACGCCACTCGTCGAACAGGTTGGGACCGAAGCCCGTGCGCTGAATCGACTTCAGGAATTGTTTGGGAATGATCGCGTCGGTATCGACATTGGCACGGTCTAGCGGTACGACCAGTCCGTCATGCAAGTTAAATTTATTCATGTGAAGTCAGCAATCAATGACGTTCAGGCGTGCAACAGGGTTGAGGCAATCGGCATGGTGCCTCAGGCACCATGCCGACCACTGAAAACAGCGTGTCTTAACGGGACGCGCCTTGTACTTTTTCACCAACGCGCTCGACATCCTTGCCCATGCCGTTGATGGTGTTACAACCAGATAACATGAAGCTGGCGATCACCAGTATCAGTGCGATGGTCTTGCTCGATTTAAACATTCCCTGCTCCCAGTCTTTTTTAACTACAAACTATAAGGTGCGAACGTCAACAAAATGCCCGGCAATACCTGCGGCTGCAGCCATCGCCGGACTGACAAGATGGGTACGTCCACCCGCACCTTGCCGGCCTTCAAAATTACGATTCGAGGTTGAAGCACAGCGCTCACCGGGTTCGAGCCGGTCAGCATTCATGGCCAGACACATCGAGCAACCCGGCTCACGCCATTCGAAACCCGCATCCCGGAAAATCTTGTCGAGGCCTTCGCGTTCAGCCTGTTCCTTGACGAGACCGGAACCGGGTACCACCATCGCCAGGCGCACATTGGAGGCGCGAAATTTGCCTCGTACGACAACGGCCGCCGCACGCAAATCTTCGATACGCGAGTTGGTACAGGAACCGATGAATACCTTGTCAATGCGGATATCGGCGATGGCGGTGTTGGGGTTCAATGCCATGTAGGCCAGCGCTTTTTCCATCGCGTCGCGCTTGGCCGGATCTTTTTCCTTGTCCGGATCGGGCACCCGGCCATCGATCGCCACTACCATCTCGGGCGAGGTGCCCCAGGTCACTTGCGGCTTGACCTGGCTCGCATCAAGCGTCACGACGAGGTCGAAACGCGCACCAACGTCACTATGAAGCGTGCGCCACCAGCTGACAGCGCGCTCCCAGTGCGGTCCGACCGGCGAAAATGGACGACCCTTGACGTAATCGATCGTGGTGTCGTCGACAGCGATCATGCCGGCGCGGGCACCTGCTTCGATCGTCATGTTGCAGACCGTCATGCGGCCTTCCATCGACAGCGAACGGATCGTACTGCCGGCAAACTCGATTGCATAACCATTACCGCCGGCCGTACCGATCTGGCCGATCACGGCCAGCACGATATCTTTTGCCGTCACGCCTTTTGGCAGAGCACCGTCGATTTGCACCAGCATCGATTTGGATTTTTGGGTCAGCAAGGTCTGGGTGGCCAGCACATGCTCCACTTCGGAAGTACCAATGCCATGCGCCAGACAACCGAACGCGCCATGCGTCGACGTGTGCGAATCGCCGCAGACGACCGTCATGCCGGGCAGCGTTGCACCTTGCTCGGGACCGATCACATGGACAATTCCCTGACGCTTGTCGCTCATGTTGAAATACGTCATGCCGTAGGTCTTTGCATTGGCGTCGAGTGTCTCGACCTGCAATCGCGAGGTGGGATCAGCGATGCCGTGGGCGCGGTCGGTCGTTGGCACATTATGGTCAGCAACGGCCAGAGTGGCCGACAATCGCCACGGCTGGCGACCTGCCAGTTTCAGGCCATCAAAGGCTTGCGGACTGGTGACTTCATGCACGAGATGACGGTCAATGTAAAGAATGGTCGTGCCATCGCTGGCAGTGTCAACCACGTGCGAATCCCAGAGTTTGTCGTAGAGTGTTTGGGCCATGGAGCGCTCCGCGCCGTTTTCGGCACGGCTTCAGCGAAGAAAATCGGACCTCGATTATGCCATAGTTGCGCAGCGCACTTTACGCAAAAGAGGTTCTCAGCCCGGTGCTGACGACGCCGGGATGGGTGCCAACGAGACCTGCACGTCACCGCACTGGGCACGATGACGCAACGCGTGATCCATCACTACCAGTGCCAGCATGGCTTCGGCAATCGGAGTAGCGCGGATGCCGACGCAAGGATCATGGCGACCAAAGGTCTCGACCTTGATCGGCTGACCGTTCTTGTCGATCGAATCGCGCGGACTGCGAATCGACGATGTCGGCTTGATTGCGATCGATGCAGTAATGGCCTGTCCGGTCGAAATACCACCCAGCACGCCACCGGCATGATTGCTACGAAAGCCTGACGGAGTCAGCTCATCGCCATGCTCAGTGCCTTTTTGCGTCACCGACTTGAACCCGGCACCAATCTCCACACCTTTGACGGCATTGATACCCATCAGTGCATAGGCGATCTCGGCATCGAGCTTGTCGTAGATCGGTTCACCCAGTCCAACCGGCACGTTCTCTGCCACTACGTCAATGCGCGCACCGCAGGAATCACCCGCCTTGCGCAACGCATCCATGTAAGTTTCGAGTTGCGGCAATACACTCGTGTTGGCAGCGAAAAACGGATTCTGGTCGACGTGATCCCACGATTCGAACGGAATCACGATATCGCCAAGCTGGCTCATGCAACCACGAAAGGTTGTGCCGTATTGTTCGTGCAGCCATTTTTTTGCGATCGCTGCAGCGCCGACGACTGGCGCAGTCAATCGTGCCGACGAACGTCCTCCGCCACGCGGATCGCGGATGCCGTATTTCTGGAAATAGGTGTAATCGGCATGCCCCGGACGAAAGGTCTCGGTGATATTGCCGTAATCCTTGCTGCGCTGGTCTTCGTTACGGATCAGCAGTGCGATCGGAGTGCCGGTGGTGCGCCCTTCGAAAACGCCGGACAGGATTTCAACGGTATCGGACTCCTGCCGCTGCGTCACATGGCGCGAGGTGCCCGGTTTGCGCCGGTCAAGTTCAGGCTGGATATCGGCTTCCGACAGCAGCATGCCTGGAGGACAGCCATCGATGATGCAGCCGATGGCTGGGCCGTGCGATTCGCCAAACGTCGTGACGGTGAATAAGGTACCGAAGGTATTGCCGGACATAGTCTGTGGGCGAGAAAAAGAGGAAGCCTCGATTTTAGCAGCCCGCTGGCAGATACCCGGTCGG
>CANFED010000211.1 GCA_947445995.1 Oxalobacteraceae bacterium
ACCGGCGGCACGCCCCTGTTCTTTCATGCTGTCCTGGCCCTCGGTGGTGAGCATGATCACCGGGGTAAATTTGTAGGCGGCGTTGGCCTTGACCTGACGAACAAATTCCAGCCCTCCCATGCGCGGCATGTTGACGTCGCTGATGATCAAGTGCACCTTGCGGCCGCCCAGCCCGGCCAGCTTGTCGATTGCATCGAGCCCATCACAGGCCTCGATGACCTCATACCCCGCACCAGTGAGCGCAATCACGACGACTTTGCGCAGACTGACCGAATCGTCAACAATCAATATGGTCTTTGCCATTGGTTACCACCCCGGATCGTTGCTGTCTAAAAAAAAGTCACTTCGTCATCTGCGCTGGCACCCGCTTGACCGATCGCCTTGCGCTTGGCCGGCACATGGTCATGCCGCTCTTCTTCCATCGTGTAGGTGCTATCGAGCACCGCCATCCAGGCTTGCGGCGTCGGCAAGGCAGTCTGTTCATCAGCGATCGCCTGTTGCAGGCGCGACATGTCCTCGTCGAGTACGGACAGAATCTGTGAAATACGGTCCTGGTATTGCAGGCTCACCAGCAAGTTCTCGACATCGGAGCGAATGATCGTGCCCTGATGGCGCATGCTTTCCGCCGACTCGCCGAGCCGGCGAACATGGTCGAGTACGTCCTTGATCTTGTCGCCCGCCACGGTGATGACTTGCGCGTCGCTATCGGCTGCGGCAGCGGCACCTTGCAGGGTCTTGTCGGTGATGACGCCGATCTTGCGCACCCGGTCACCGATACTCTTGCCGGTTTCTGCCGACATCAGCGACAGTTTGCGCACCTCGGTCGCCACCACCGCAAATCCGCGTCCGGCCGCGCCGGCACGGGCCGCTTCAATGGCGGCATTAATGGCCAGCAAATTGGTTTGGGCAGCGATCAGGCTGACCTGCTCGGCCATGTCACGTAACTGATGGGTCTCGCTGGCCAGCGCACGCACGCTGTTCAACAGCGTGTCCTTGCTGGCGATGACATGCTCCAGCGTGACGACCACCGGTGCCAGCTCCTGCTGGCATAGCGCCAGCAAATTGATCGTCGACGGACCGCTCGCACCCGCATGCCGCTGATCACCAAAGCCGGCCTTGTCGAACTGCGTGACGATGGACGAAAAGCTGCCAATCAGTTGCACCACGGCGTCTTCGGTTTGCGATTTGACCGACACCACATGGCGCTGCCAGACCGGCAGGACGCCGCCGACCAACTGGTGCAACTGAGCGGCTGATTCCTGCGCAGCATCTTGCTGTGCGACGTCGTTCCGGCTGCCATTTGCCAGACAGGTAGCGAACCAGCAACTGCCGCTGGCAGCAAGAAAGACACCGATCGCGGCAACAATCTGCCACGACCCCGCTTGCTGAAACAAGGGCAAACAGGAAAAACAAAACGCAAGAAAAGACAAGCCGTAGCAAGCCCGCAGTCGAACACTGCTAGTGGGAGACACTTGCCGACCGGACGTGGACGACGAGTAAGGGGACAAAGGATCGACGTGGCGCATTTTTTATAATGGTGGCAAAGCAGCTTCATTGCCTCATAACGAGGAAACCAAATAAAATTTGATTGGACGTTACACCATTTCGCGCCAAGGGTTGCTATTAATCTTTAATAATTAATTAAAAGCTCAAAAACAATAAGGATGATTACTAAAAGAATATATTACTTGCGATTAAAAAATTTCATCTACCGACATGTAATTTTAGTTAAAATTCATTTTTTGTTAATTACATATAATTCTTTAAAGAAATTAGTTTATATAACGAAATTATTTTGTATGCGGACGTAATTAGGGGTGATATGCCGCCACGGCAGTCAAAATCGGGCGAAACGCACTCTTTTCGTCATTTCAGTCATTGAGAAGCGATTCATGAGGCTTGTCTTCATACCAGAACTTCTAGAAAAAACTACGATTAGTTTATTAATTATATATACCGATTATAGGTATTAATAATCAAATAAATATCGACGGGCGACACTCGCAGCTACTCGCAGTTACTCATAGCGCTAGATTAACTTTCAATTAACATGCAGCTGGAAACACTGCACTATTCAAGGTACCGTCTTTTGCATAACGCATTATTTGTCACTCTTTTCAAGGACTATTCTGGCAAATTGTTCAACTGCTTTGTCATTCACAGATCAGTCTTCCGGCAACTCCGGCATGCTGCATAGCGCCGGCGTCTTGCAGACCGGATCACACTGAATATCGCCCGGCCGGCACCGCGCCGGCAAACACCCGTCCGGATGATTGGCCAACGTGCAAGTGACTACGCCGGGGTGCGGAACTGTCAGGCGTTCAATCGCATCCGATTGCATCGGCAACGTGACGGTGGTCACCATCGGGATCAGCCCCCTGCCGAGCAAATCGGTGTAAGTGGTGTCGTGATGGTCATCCTGCATGGCGAGGTAACGGTTGGTCAGCCATCCCATCCAGGGGACGGTTGGCTGGTATCCCTGAATCACATGTAGCCTGATCAGGTTGGCTTCACGGAAACTTTGGCTGGAAACGCTTCGACTACCCACGGCGTGCGATCCCTGACCACTATGCGGTATGACACGACTGCCACCACCTATCGTGTATTGCAGCAGCGGACTATTCCAATTCGAGAAGCTCTCCCGTGTGGGATTCTCCAGCACGAGACGGGCATAGCTATGATGCGGATTTTCACCGCCGTCGTTGCTGCCGGTAACCACATCCCTTGCCTTGATCTTCGCAGCGAATAACTCATCAATGCTTTGACCGTCACCGACCAGCGGTTCCAGTGCATGGATATAGGCTTGCTGGATCGTCTCGATATTCGCGTGCGCCGATGCCCCGGCTCGGGCCGCCATGAACACCGCACGATGGAAGTGGTGGCGCACCACATACAGCATGCCCAATTGCAGCGCCGCCATGACAAACACGATAGCGAGAGCGCTGGCAAATGCGAAGGCGAGCAGGCAGAAACCACGCCGGCGATACGGCGACGATGTGCTGCTGCGGCGAAGCAGTGTCCGGGCAGTACTGGCAAGGAACAAAAACGCGATCATGACATCAACTCATCGGAAAAATTACCGTGCGAGCAATCACGATCCGGCATGCAGGAACTGCATTGCGATCGGAAAAAAAAGCACGACAAACGTACACGGAAAAATGAAGGCGATCAGCGGCAACAGCAGTTTGACCGGTGCTTCCAGCGCCTTTTTTTCGGCGCGCTGAAAACGTTCGGTGCGACGCTGATCCGCCTGCGCGCGCAGCACCGGACCAAGATTCATCCCCATGCTTTCCGCCTGGATGACCGAGGTGACAAAGCTGGTGATACCGGGTTCGCGCAAGCGCTCGGCCATCGCACGCAAAGCCTCGGCGCGGGCCTTGCCGGCACGCACGTCACGCAACACGCGCTGGCACTCGTCGCGAAACGCACCCGGCGGTCCCTTGTCGACTGCCTGGTTCAGTGCACCCTGCAAGTTCAGTCCGGCCTCGACGCACAAGGTGACGATATCGAGGAAAAACGGCAGGCTCTTGAGGATCTCGCGCTGGCGCAGTGCGGTACGGTCATGCAACCAGAGGCGCGGCAAGGCCCAGCCCAATACCATACCGGTCAACGCCGCCTCGCCGTAAGCGGCCATGCTGAACGGCTCCGCGCCGACCCGAACACGCGCCAGCGTGAAAAGCAACCAGCAGCACAGTGCTGCCGCCACGCTCATGCATAACAGGCACGCGGCGAGGAACTGGCTGGGCGTGAGCATGTAGTCGAGTCCGGCACGACGCATCCGTAACCACGCCTTGTCGTCAGACGACGTCATGCCAAGCATCGTCAGGCGATGACTGATCCACTGGATCGGCCACCAGACCAGCCGAAAACCCAGCGGCGGCGCATCTTTGTAAGCGCGGTTTTCGGCCGGCACCTCGACTACGGACCGGCCGACCAGCCAGCCGATCAGTGCGACTGCCAACCCGGCGGCAAGCGCCAGCAGAAAAATCACCGTGGAATGGGACAGGGCGGGCGTCATCAGACGTCGATCGCCACGATCTTGCGGATCAGGACGACACCCATGATTTCGAGGAAGGCGATCACGGCCAGCGTGGCCCAGCCGATCTGGCTATGCCACAGGTAGCTCATCGCCTCGGGCTCCATTTTGTTGAGAATGGCCATCAATGCCAGCGGCAGCATGCCGACGACCCAGGCCTGCAGTTTTCCCTGTGCAGTCAGTGCGCCTATCTTGCCCTCCATTTGCAACCGGCTGCGCACCGTGTGCGAGGTACGTTCCAGCGCTTCGGCCAGACCACCGCCGGTCTCTGCGGCAATCCGCATGGCCGACACGACGAGCGTGGTAGTCGTCGTCGGTATGCGCCGGCTGAGGTTGGTCAGACTTTGTTCCAGCGTGACGCCAAGGCGCTGTTCGCGCAGCATCAGCGAGAATTCCTGCGCCAGCGGCGCTTGTGATTCGGCCACCAGTTGCTGGGTCGCGGCATTGAGGCCGATGCCGGCGCGCAAACTGCCAGAGAGCATCAACAAGGCATCGGGCAACTGCGCATCGAACTGCCGGAGACGACGCTCACGCAACCAGCGATAGAGCGCACGCGGCAGCAAACCCAGTCCGAAACAGACCGGCAACGCCAGCAAGACGCTGCGGGTCAGCAGCCATGCAACCACGCCACCAAGCAACATCACGGTGAGGTTGGCAATGAACAGTTTGGCCGGGTCAATGAACAGAAAAAATTCCCGTGCCTGAAAGCGGGTGCGATCGGTAAAGCCGGCACGATAACGCTGCATTGCTGATCCACCCTCCTCCAGCAGAACCCAGCTCAGCAATGCAGCAGCCAGGCAAACCACCACGCTGATGGCCACAACCATCAAGTCCTGGCTACCTGCCGCGCTCATGCCAGATCCCGTGATGCCGATGCCATTGTCGCGTCGGGCTTGAAAATCGACAGGTCTGGCGTGATGCCGGCCGCGCGTAAGTCATCGTAAAAAGTCGGCACCAGATCGCAACCGGTAAAGCAACCGCGCACCTTGCCGACCTTGCTGTCGACACCCTGGCTGGCAAAACGGAACAATTCCTGCAACAGGATCTTGCCGCTTTCCATGCCGGTGATCTCGGTGATGCTGGTAACCATGCGGGTGCCGCAGGCAAAACGGGTTTGCTGCACGATGATGTCGACAGCCGAGCTGATTTGCTCGCGGATGGCCTGCAGCGGCAAATCCATGCCAGCCATCAGCACCATAGTTTCGAGCCGGGCCAGTCCGTCGCGCGGCGTGTTGGCATGCAACGTGGTCAGTGATCCTTCATGACCGGTATTCATTGCCTGCAGCATGTCGAGCGCTTCAGCGCCGCGGCACTCGCCGACGACGATGCGGTCTGGCCGCATCCGTAACGTGTTGCGCACCAGATCGCGGATCGTGACCGCCCCTTTGCCTTCGACATTGGCGGGCCGCGCCTCAAGGCTGATCAGGTGAGCGTGGTGCAGCTTGAGTTCGGCCGCATCCTCGACCGTGATCACGCGCTCGTGGTCGGGAATAAAGTTCGACAGGATGTTGAGCAGCGTGGTCTTGCCGGAACCGGTGCCACCGGAGACCACGATATTTTTGCGCGCGACCACACAGATGCGCAGGAACTCCGCCATCGCTGCACCGATCGACCCGGCCCTGACGAGGTCGTCGGCAGTCAGCTTGCGACGGGCGAATTTGCGGATCGTCAGCGTCGCGCCTTTCAGTGCCAGCGGCGCGATGATGGCATTGACGCGCGAGCCATCCTTGAGACGCGCATCGACCATCGGCGAAGACTCGTCGATGCGCCGGCCGAGTGGCGCGACAATGCGTTCGATCACGCCCAGCACCGCGCGCTCGCCAGTAAAAACCAGCGGATGCCGGTGCAAGCGACCGGCCCGCTCGACATAGATTTCGTCGTAGCGATTGACCATGATTTCGCTAACCTGGTCGTCAGCGAGCAAGTCCTCCAGCGGACCGAGGCCGATCGCTTCGTTGAGCACTTGCAGACGCAACAGGTCACGATCAAGCTCGCCGGGAATGTCGGTGTCGCGGACCAGCATGATTTGCCGGATCAAGGCATCGGTATCGTGTCGCAATTGCTGGTCGGACATCGCCGAGATATCGTGACGCCGCAAATCCATCGTCTGCAATAGCTCGGCATGCAGACGCCGACGCCATTCAAACTCAAGTTCACGCCGCGCCGGATTGGCAGACGCATGCAGAACCAGCGGTCCGGCCGGCATCAGGGTGTCGGCAGTCCCGCTCACGTGATCCTGCTCCGGCTTCACCGCGCCACTGCTGGCGGGACTTGTCGCCGCTTCCGGTTCGCGCTCGGGCACCAATGGCACCAATGGCACCACCTGCAGCCGGTACGGACCGATACCAATCAGGTCATGTCGTTGCAGCGGCCCCGCATGGACATCAATGCGTTCGCCATTGACACTGACGCCACCGTAGGCACCCAGACACTGGATCATGATGCCGGACGGCGTGCTCATCAGGCGTGCATGATCCTGGGCGACGCGCCAGTTCGTCAGACGGATTTCATTCTGACGCGATTTGCCGATGCCGCAATCGGCTGGCGCTTCCAGCGTGCTGATCGAGCCATCGGGGTCAATGATTTTGATATGCAACATGATGGATCCGGTATCAATGGGCCGACATGCCAAAAGGGACCAACTCCGTGCTCGCGGCAGACGTCGAGTCGATCTGGGGTCGGGACGGCACCGAAGATTGAACAGGCACCGGCAGCGGCGTTGGCGTTGGCGTTGGCGTTGGCGTTGGCGCAGGGACGTTGACGGGTCTTCGCATTGGCGCTGGCAACGGTGCCGGAACGGGC
>CANFED010000212.1 GCA_947445995.1 Oxalobacteraceae bacterium
AGAACGCCGATGCCGCGTTCTTTCAGGAAGCGCACGATGCGCTGGATTTCGATGACGGCAATCGGATCGACTCCGGCGAAAGGTTCATCGAGCAAGACGAAGCGCGGATTGCTGGCCAGTGCGCGGGCAATTTCCACCCGTCGTCGCTCGCCGCCGGACAATGACAAGGCCTGGTTGTCGCGCAGTTTCTCGATTTGCAGATCTTGCAGCAAGGTGTCGAGGCGCTCATTGATGACCCGCTTGGTCAGTGTCTTGCGCTGCTCGTCCACCTGCAGTTCCAGCACGGCGCGGATATTTTCTTCCACCGTCAGCTTGCGAAATACCGACGCTTCCTGCGGCAGGTAAGACAGTCCCAGCACCGCCCGCTGGTGAATCGGCAGGCGCGAAATATCGATGCCATCGAGGCGGATTTCACCGGCATCCGACGGCACCAGGCCGACGATCATGTAGAACGAGGTGGTCTTGCCGGCACCGTTCGGTCCGAGCAAGCCGACCACCTCGCCGCTGGCGACATCGAGCGAGACATCGCTGACCACCTGCCGGATGCCATAGCTTTTCTTCAGGCCGGTGACGATGAGTTTGCTGCTGTTATCGATGAAGGAATCGGCGGGAGTCGCTATGGCATTAATCATTTTGCTGGGCCCGGAGTGACTGGTGCGCGCGGCTGGATCACGGCCTTGATGCGTCCGGCACCGACCTTGCTGTCCTGTCCTGCCGGCGTGTTATTGACCGAGAAAAATTCGCTGCGACTATCGTACGAAATGAATTCGCCTTCGACTTCGTCGGTGGGGATCGTGCCATTGAGCCGGCGCATTTTCGCCTTGGAAAACAATTTGACCAGTTCGGTCTTGCCATCGTATTCAATGCGTTCGGCCTCGCCTTCGATCCACAGGTCGGTGCCACCATCGCGCTTCTGGCGAAAGCTGGCCAGACTCCCCGGTGCGGCATACAGCGTGGCGAGCTGATAGCCCGCCGGGTCCTGTACGACCACCACGCGCGCGGCCTTCATGAGCAGCGTTCCGCGCGTGACCACGACCGCGCCGGTAAAAGTATTGATCTGCTTGACGTCGTCGTAGGCCATCTGGTCGGCATCAACGACGGTGGGTTTGGTGGAGTCGGCTTTTTCAGCATGCACGGCCGGCACGATGGCAGCGTTGACCATGAATAGAAAAACAAAAAAAAGCGATTTCATGAAAATTCCTGGTGGAGGGGGCGAAAAAAGGTCAGGCAACACATCATCGCACCGTCGTGGGTGGGAACACGCCGTGCACGCGGTTGGCCAGATCGAGCTGACGGGTGGCGTTGTTGGCGATCATACCGGTACCGTTCAGTAAGTTGTTACCCATCAGCATTTTGACGGGCTGATCGGTTTTCATCACGTCGTCATTGGGTAGTAGCAAAAGATACTCCGACGTGAGATGGAAATGCTGGTTGGTGCCGGATGCCGGTCGGTCGACGTCGACGTTATCGATCATCTTGACTTCGGTGTTATCGCTGTTGACCAGCGCGCGCTCCGAGCGCATCACCATCGGTGGCAAGTTGTTGGCGAGGTGGTAGATCACCGGCTTGGTGATTTCATACGAGTCGTCCAGTGGCAGATGGGTCAGCACGTCGCCGGAAATGTTGTAGCGCGCGGTGCGGGATTTCGCCATCTTGACGAAGGTAAAATTTTTCACGTAATAGTCGGGCGCGCTGCGTGGTGCCTGCTGCAGATCCGACCCGCCAGTTTTGCGCAGCACCTCGAGTGCCCAGTAGCTTCCAAGCACCAGTGCGATGCCCAGTGCGATCAGAAGCCCGAGCCGCAGGCGATTGGCAGAATTTTCTGCGCTCATGACAGGTACGGTGCCAGCGCCGCCTCGTAGTTGCCCTGGGCACGCAAAATCAGGTCGCACAATTCACGTACGGCACCAGTACCACCCGGCGCGGTAGTGACGTAATGGACGCGCTGGCGCACTTCGGCATGACCATTCGGTACGCTGGCGGCAAAGCCCGCACGCAACAGGATTGGCAGATCAATGACGTCATCGCCAATGAAGCCGCACTGGTCGGGGCTCAAGCCGGTCTGCTGTAACAGCTGCTCGAAACTGGCGCGCTTGTCGTGGCTGCCCTGGAACACATGCGTGATGCCAAGGTCGCTGGCACGACGCTGCACCAGTGGCGACTGGCGCGCACTGATAATCGCGGTGGCGACGCCGGATTGCTGCAGCAGACGGATGCCCTGGCCATCGAGCACATTGAAAGTCTTGATCAGTTCGCCGTCGGCACCGAAATGCAGGCTGCCGTCCGTGAGTACGCCATCGACATCGAAAATCATCAGCCGGATACGGGCTGCGCGTGTCATGACGTCGTGCAATTGGTCTGTCATCAAATAACCTTGGCGCGGGTCAGGTCGTGGATATGCAATGCGCCAACCAGCTTGCCGGTTGTATCCGCGACCAGTAACTGATTGATGCGCAGTTCTTCCATCACCTGGACGGCATCGACGGCTAACTGGTCGGGACCGATCGTGCGTGGATCGGGATGCATCACGTCAGCCACCGTCAAGCGGGTGAAGTCCTGCACATGTTCGATCAGACGGCGCAAGTCGCCGTCAGTGAACACGCCGATCGGGCGGAACGACTCATCGACTACGGCCGTCATGGCCATGCCCTTGCGCGTCATTTCAGCCAGCGCGTGCGACAGTGATGCCGTCGCCAGTACGGCGGGAATATCGCCACCGCTGCGCATCACGTCGCGCACATGGGTCAGCAAGCGCCGTCCGAGCGCGCCGCCGGGATGCGAGCGGGCAAAATCTTCGGCAACGAAACCACGCGCATCGAGTAGTGCCACCGCCAGCGCGTCGCCCAGTGCGAGTGCTGCAGTCGTGCTGGCCGTCGGTGCAAGATTGAGCGGACACGCTTCCTTGTCGACCGATACATTCAGATGCACGGTCGCCAGCTGCGCCAGGCTCGATGCATCGTCGCCGGTCATCGCCACTAGTGTTGCGCCCATGCGCTTGATGCTTGGCACGATCGTCATCAGTTCGGCTGTTTCACCGGAATTGGAAATCGCGACAAACACATCCTGCGCACTGACCATGCCAAGATCGCCATGAGCCGCTTCTGCCGGATGGACGAACAACGCCGGCGTGCCGGTCGATGCCAGTGTTGCGGCGATCTTGCGCGCGATATGGCCAGACTTTCCGATACCCGAAACCACCACGCGACCAGTACAATTTAGCAATAGGCCGACGGCTTGTGCAAAGCACGCAGCGGTGTTGCTGTGGCTGTCGGACAGGCGGGATTTCAGTGTCAGCAAGGCATCGGCTTCGATTTGCAGGGTCTCGCGGGCGAGGACTAGTGCGCGTGCGGCACGCTCTGCAGTGAAGGCGTCGGGGACGGGTTTTTGTTGGGGTACACTCATGCCGGAAAGTATAAACGAATTACCAAAGCAAAAATTCTGCCAGCGATAACTAAAATAGTAGCTCGCGCTAGATTAAAGGACTCGCCCCCGCTCATGCACTCCGCGCTCGAACTCACGCTACTGTTACTCGGCGCAGCCGTACTGGGCGTGGTTGCCTTTCGCATGATGCATTTGCCACCGATGCTAGGCTATCTGGCGGTCGGCATCGCCATTGGTCCGCACGGATTCGGCTGGGCCGAAGACACGGCCACCACCCACACCCTGGCCGAATTCGGCGTCGTGTTCCTGATGTTTTCGATTGGCCTGGAATTCTCCTTGCCCAAACTGTTTTCGATGCGGCGTACCGTCTTTGGTCTCGGCATGGCGCAGGTGCTGCTGACCATCCTGGCCACCATGCTGTGTGGCTGGGGCGCGGCGCGCTTGCTGCCGCAAGTGGCCGACATCAGCTGGGGCGCGGCCTTTGCGCTGGGTGGCGCGCTGGCGATGTCGTCGACGGCGATTGTCTCGAAGCTGCTGACCGAACGGCTCGAACTGGAAAGCGAGCATGGCCGTCGCATCATCAGCATTCTGCTGTTTCAGGATCTGGCGCTGGTGCCTTTGCTGATCCTGGTGCCGGCGCTGGCCAAGGCACCGCAAGACATCGCGGTGACACTTGGCTGGGCCGCGCTGAAAGCTGTTGGTGTGCTGCTGCTGTTGCTGGTGATCGGCCAGAAGCTCATGCGCAGGTGGTTCCGGATTGTGGTCAAGCGGCGATCGCAGGAATTGTTCATGCTCAACCTGTTGCTCATCACGCTAGGTGCCGCGTGGATTACCGAACAGGCCGGCTTGTCGCTGGCGCTGGGTGCGTTCGTCGCCGGCATGCTGATTTCGGAAACCGAATACAAACATCAGGTCGAGGAGGACATCAAGCCGTTTCGCGATGTACTGCTCGGATTGTTTTTTATTACCATCGGCATGCTGCTCAATATCCGGCTGGTCATCGAGAACTGGTGGCTGGTGCTGTTGCTGCTGGCCGCACCGGTGCTGCTGAAGTTTGTCCTGATCACCGCACTGGCGCGGCTGTTCGGTGCCACGACCGGCGTCGCGTTGCGTACCGGACTGGCACTGGCGCAGGCCGGTGAATTCGGTTTCGTGTTGCTCAATCAGGTCGGCGGTTTGCAGCTGATCGACCCGTTCATCGTGCAACTGATTCTCGCCTCGATGGTGCTGTCGATGCTGATCGCGCCATTCATCCTGGCCAATGCGGACGCGATTGTCATGAAGCTGTCGGCCAATGAATGGATGATGCAATCGGTCGCGCTGACCCAAATTGCCAGCCGCACAATGACGACTCAAAAGCATGTGATCATTGCCGGCTTCGGGCGTTGCGGACAGAGTCTGGCACGCCTGTTCGACGAAGAAAAAATTCAGTACCACGCGCTCGATCTCGATCCGGACCGGGTACATGAAGCGCAGGTGTCGGGCGTCAATGTCTCGTACGGCGATGCATCTCGGCGCGAGTCGCTGGTGGCCGCAGGTATTCACCGGGCGTCGGCGCTGGTGATTACCTACGCCAGCACGCCGTCGGCGCTGAAGCTGCTGCATCTGGTGCAGGAACTGGCACCGGCGCTGCCGGTGATTGTGCGCAGCTACGACGATACCGACCTCGATCAGTTGCGCGCGGCCGGTGCCGCCGAAGTGGTGCCGGAAGCGCTCGAAGGCAGCCTGATGCTGGCCTCGCATGCGCTGGTCATGCTCGGCGTACCGCTGCAGCGCGTGGTGCACCGGGTGCAGAGTGCGCGCGACGAGCGTTACGCATCGCTGCGTGGGTTTTTTCATGGCGACAGCGATACCGAAGAGGATGCCGAGTACCTGCATGTGCGGCTCCACTCGGTCACGCTGGACCGCTATGCCAAGGCCGTCGGCAAGACGTTGGCCGAACTCGACTTGCAGGAATTCGCGGCCGAGATAACGGCGGTACGGCGCAGCAAAAGCCGCATCGATGTGACGCCTGCGACCATCCTGCAAGGCGGCGATATCATCGTCCTGCGCGGTACTGCCGAGAGCGTGGCGCGGGCCGAGAAACGCTTGCGGAAAGCCTGACGAATCCATCCATGTCGCTCCTGCGTATCAGCAGGACTGACTCTTTCCACACTATTTTTATCATGGGTTTCTGATGGCAATGCCAACCAAAATCCTGCTGGGCAGTGTCGTGACATTGCTGCTGGCAGGTGCGCTGAGCGCATGTTCACCGTTGCGGGTAATTAATGCCGTGACACCCGGCAGCACCTCTGAAAAAACGCACGACATCAGCTACGGCAGTGATCCGCGCAACTTGCTTGACATCTACCGGCCACGCGATGGCAGCGGCGTCGCGCCGGTCGTGGTGTTCTTTTATGGCGGCAGCTGGAATTCTGGCTCGCGGAGCGATTACGCTTTTGTTGGCGAGGCGCTGGCGGCGCGTGGCATTGTCGTCGTGCTGGCCGATTACCGGCTGTATCCGCAAGTACGCTATCCGGCCTTTGTCGAGGACTCTGCCGAGGCAGTGGCCTGGACTTTTAACAACATCCAGCACTATGGCGGCGACCAGAAAAAAGTGTTTGTGATGGGGCACAGTGCCGGAGCGTACAACGCGGCGATGGTCGCGCTGGACGGTCGCTGGCTGATCGCACAAAAGGCGTCACCGACCTCCTTGCGGGGCTGGATCGGGCTGGCCGGTCCGTACGATTTTTTACCGATCGAGAATCCGGATGTGCGACCGGTATTTTTCTATCCCGATTCACCACCGCAATCGCAGCCCGCCCGGCACGTCACGTCGTCTGCGCCACCGGCATTGCTGGTCGCCTCGCATGCCGACAAACTCGTCGACGCCACGCGCAATACCGGCGGCCTGGCGGCCAGCCTGCGCGCCGCGCACGTGCCCGTCGAAGAGGTGTATTTCGACAGCACCAGCCACGCCAGTCTGATCGGTGCGTTTGCCTGGCCGCTGCGCGGATTGGCACCGGTTCTTGACAAGGTGGTGGAGTTTGTCGACAGCGATGGCGGCCGCAATCAATCCGGCGCTCACCCGCCCCGGTAGCGTGGGCACGGCCGTATCGTGCCCACGCGAATGTCCTGACTACCTGGCGTGATTCGGTGAGACGCTCGCGTGGGCAGAGCCGCCTGCCCACCCGACCGGTTGGCTGTCAGGCCTTTTTTTTCTTCAGCAGCGGTCCGAGATAGTGGCCGGTAAAGCTGGCCGGATTCATCGCCACCTGTTCCGGTGTGCCGGTCGCAATGATCTGGCCGCCGCCAGCACCGCCTTCAGGACCGAGGTCGATGACCCAGTCGGCCGTCTTGATCACGTCAAGGTTGTGCTCGATGATGACCAGCGTATTGCCCTGATCGCGCAGGCGGTG
>CANFED010000213.1 GCA_947445995.1 Oxalobacteraceae bacterium
GGCTCGCCCATGCCCATCATCACCACGTTGGTGATCTGGCGTTCGCCTTTCGGGCCGGGCTCGATGCCCTTGGTCTTGCGCAATTCAAATTCGGCCATCCACAACTGACCGATGATTTCACCCACGGTCAGATTGCGGTTGAATCCCTGCTTGCCGGTCGAACAGAACCGGCAATTGACCGCGCAGCCCGCTTGCGTCGAAATGCACAGCGTGCCGCGATTTTCTTCCGGAATGAACACGGCTTCGACTGCATTGCCCTGCCCCACATCGAGCAGCCACTTGCGCGTGCCGTCGGTTGAGGTGTGATCGCTGATCACTGCGGGTGACTGCACCACTGCGCGCGTCGCAAGCTTGTCGCGCAGTGATTTGGCCAGATCCGTCATTGCCGTGAAATCACTGGCGCCGAACTGGTGGATCCAGCGTTGCAATTGTTTGGCACGGAACGGCTTCTCACCCAGCTCGCCGCAATAAGCGACGAGTTGCGCGGGATCGAGGTCCAGCAAGTTGGTGAGAGCCATGATGTCCTGACAATGTGGCCGCAACAGAGTTGCGGCCGGATTTAAATTAACGGGAATAGATGTTGAGTGCTGGGAAGAAATACGCGATTTCGACCTGGGCTGTCTCGACTGCATCCGAACCATGCACTGCGTTGGCATCGATCGAATCAGCGAAGTCAGCACGAATGGTGCCCTTGTCAGCTTTTTTCGGATCGGTGGCGCCGAGCAGGTCGCGATGTTTTGCAATGGCGTTTTCGCCTTCCAGTGCCTGGACAACGACAGGACCGGAAATCATGAATTCAACCAGGTCCTTGAAGAACGGACGGGCGGCGTGTACGGCGTAGAAACCTTCGGCTTCGGCGCGTGACAGATGCATCATGCGCGAGGCGATGATTTTCAAACCAGCGTTTTCAAAACGGGTGTAAATCTGACCAATGACATTTTTTGCAACGGCGTCCGGCTTGATAATTGACAGGGTGCGTTCGATAGACATCTGTAAAAACTCCAATGAAATTAAAGGGTTAAGGGGTGAATTTGATCCGCCAGCGAGACCCGGATTTTAGCATGAAAGCCCCTCGATTAAACCAAAGCCGTGACGATAGACCGCCTACAAGCTCACATTCAGTGCAGGGCATTGCACCGTTCGCGACGGAAGAAATTTTTATCCGTAACAAAGCCGACCCGCAGGTTGGCTTTTTTTACGCGGGCATCGGCCTCAAGCCAGGTCAAATACCGCCATCGATTCCACATGCGCCGTATGCGGGAACATGTTGACCACACCCGCCTGTGACAGCACGTAGCCCCCCGCCACCAGCAATTGCGCATCGCGTGCCAGCGTGGCCGGATTACACGATACGTAGACGATGCGACGCGGCTTGAGCGCAGGCTCCAGCTCGGCCAGCGCGTCGCACAAGGCCATCGCGCCGTCACGCGGCGGATCGATCAGCAGACGATCGAAGTAGCCGAGCGCGAGCAAGTCCGCGCCAGTGATCTCGAACAGATTGCGGCAGGTGAAGCTGATCTTGTCCTGCAAGCCGTTGACGCGCGCATTGTCCATCGCCCGCTGCGTGAGTGCCGTACTGCCTTCAATGCCCACCACTGCCCGCGCCTGCGTCGCAATCGGCAGCGTAAAATTGCCCAATCCGCAAAACAGGTCGGCGATCCGTTCGTGCGGTTGCGCATCAAGCAAACGAAGCGCCCGCGCGACCAGCACCCGGTTGATCTGATGATTGACCTGCGTGAAATCGGTCGGCTTGAAGGGCATCGTGACACCAAACTCCGGCAGCGAATAGTGCAGCGACTGATTGGCCGGATAGTACGGCACGGCACTGTCGGGACCGGCGCTCTGCAGCCACCAGACAATCTGATGCAGATCGGCGAATGCCTTGAGCAACACTTCATCGGCGCGACTCAGCGCCGCCATGATGCGCAACACCAGCACCGTCACCACGCCGTCATTGCCCTCACCGACGGCCAGTTCGATCTGCGGCACTTGCTCGACAATCGACAAAGCGGCGATCAGTTCACGCAGCGGCACCAGTAATCCGGACACCTTGGGTGGCAGGATTTCGCAACTGGTCATATCGGTCAGATACGATGATTTTTTTTCGATGAAGCCGACCAGCACGCCGCCCTTGCGCGGCACGTTGCGCACCGACAATCTGGCACGATACCGATAGCCCCAGGTCGGGCCGTAAATCGGCCGCAGCATCTGGCGCGCACGCATCTTGCCGATATGCCACAGGTTATCTTCCAGAACACGTTGCTTGATCGCGACCTGGGCAGCAGCATCCAGATGCTGCATCGCGCATCCGCCGCAGGTACCGAAGTACGCGCATTGCGGCGTGACACGCATCGCCGATTCGCGCAGCAGGCCGGTCATCCGGGCCGCTTCCCACTTGGATTTTTTGCGATAGGACAGAAAATGCACCCGTTCGCCAGGCAGCGCGCCTTCGACAAAGATGACTTTGCCGTGACTGCCATCCTCGTTGACGAGATTGCCGACACCGCGGGCTTCCATGTCGAGGGATCGGATTTCCAGAATAGTTTGCGGCATAGGTAACCAGAAGCTGACGGCATGACCGTCGAGGTGAATTAAAAAAGGATTACAGCAAGGCGTCGCGACTGACACCGTGTGCCGCCAGCGCACGCTTGAGCTTGACCAGCGCTTCCTGCTGAATCTGGCGTACCCGCTCGCGCGTCACACCCAGTTCGGCAGCCAGCGCTTCCAGCGTGGCGGGGTCGTCGTCCTCCAGCCCGAAGCGACGCGTGATGATCAGGCGCTGCCGGTCGGTCAATCGCGCCAGCCAGTCGTGTACCAGCAAGCTCGTTTCGTGCTGCGCCGCGCGCGCCTCCGGGCCGTCGGCCAGGTCACCGGGCAACATGTCCATCAGACTGCCTTGCGGATCGGAATCGAGCGGCGCATCCAGCGAAACCGGGTGTTCGGCCAGGGCGAGGATGTCCTGCACGTCTTCCGCAGTACGACCCATCAGGTGGGCAACATCATCGACCGACGCATCCTTGCCATCGTGATGCAGCGCTTCGAGGTGATACTTGGCACGCAGCACCTGATTGAGCTCGCGCACCACATGCACCGGCAAGCGCACGGTGCGCGCCTGATTCATGATGGCGCGCTCGATACTCTGGCGTATCCACCAGGTCGCATAAGTAGAAAAACGAAACCCGCGCTCCGGTTCGAATTTGTCAATGGCCCGCATCAAGCCAAGATTGCCTTCCTCGATGAGGTCGAGCAAAACGACACCGCGATTGATGTAGTGCTTGGCAATCGACACCACCAGCCGCAAATTGTGTTCGATCATCACCTGCCGGGCCGGGAAGTCACCGCCCTTGGCCAGCGTCGCATAATGCACTTCTTGCGCGACCGTCAGCAACGCACGTGCGCCGATCTGGTTCAGGTACAGCTGGGTCGTGTCGGTCGAGAGTTCCGATGCCAGGACTTTGCGAATCTCGTCGATCGAATCGACCAGACCGATGCCGTTCTCCGCACCGAGTTCGCTCGCGTCATCGCGTCCGGCACCATTGAGCAGATCAGCGCCTACCCCGTCATCGTCGGCAGCGTCGCCGGGAAGCGCATCGTGAACATTGCTCATTTATCGGCCAGGAAGAAACTTTGCAGGATCGACAGGTTTGCCTTGCTGGCGAATTTCGAAATGCAGCTTGACGCTGTCGGAATCGGAATTGCCCATCTCGGCAATTTTTTCACCGCGCGTGACCGTCTGGCCTTCCTTGACCAGAATGGTTTTGTTGTGGGCATAGGCCGACAGCAGATTGCTGGTGTGCTTGACGATGACAAGATTGCCGTAGCCACGGATGCCGCTGCCGGCATACATGACCTTGCCGGCACCGGAGGCAATAACTGCCTGGCCACTCTTGCCGGCGATATCGATACCTTTTTTGCCGGCATCGAACGAACCCGTCACACGGCCTTCGGTCGGCCAGATAAAGCCAACGTTTTCTTCTTCGGGCGGCGACGTGTCCGCTGGTTTGCTGACCGCTTTCGGCGCGTCGACACGAGCTGGTGGTGCAACTGGCGGTGGCGTGCCGTCCGGCCTTTGCAAGTCAGCCAGTGCCGCTTCGGAATACGGCAGCTTTTCGCCGCGCGGACCCGTTTTGGCCGCACCTGCCCCGGTGCCATTGAGAGGCCGCACGTCGACACCGGAACCGGTGGCAACGCTGCCGGTCTGGGCCGTTCCGGCCGGTGGCAAGACGCGCAAGACCTGATCGACCTGGATATCGTTCGGATTGGTCAGGTTGTTCCAGGTCACGATGTCACGGACATTCTGACCGAATTCCACCGCAATACGGTTGAGTCTGTCGCCTTTCTTGACCGTATAGAAGCCAGGAGCATCCGGTGCACGGGCACCGCTGACGGGCGTTGCCATGTCGACCACCGGTGCGGGGCTGCGCGGTGTTGCACAACCAGCCAGGACAGCGGCGATCAAAAGGAGAAGTGCGAGATGGGGTTTTTTCATTCGGGTCGATGTGTTTTGTGTTGTTGCCGCCGAAGCTGTCATACGGTGCCGGAATGCAATGGCACGAAATGGCAATCTTCCAGCGTGGTGTGGGTCCAGTCGAATTTACCGACACGTACGATCAGTTGCAACACCTGATGACGGGCACCGACTGGTGCTACCAGTCTGCCGCCTATCGCCATCTGATCCAGCAGTGCTTGTGGAACTTCAAGTCCCGCTGCTGCCAGAATAATGCCGTCAAAGGGTGCCGCCTGCGAGAGGCCGAGCATACCATCTCCGTACTGCAAACGGACATTTGCGATCCGCATCGGGCGCAGGTTGGTGCGCGCCAGTTCATGCAACGGACGAATCCGCTCGATCGAATACACTTCTTTTGCCACCAGCGACAGCACTGCTGCCTGGTAACCACAGCCGGTACCGATTTCCAGCACGCGATTGAGAACACCGCCATTGCGCAGCACTTCGATCATGCGCGCGACGATGTACGGCTTCGAGATTGTCTGGTGATAACCGATCGGAATCGAGGCATCGACATACGCCTGAGCGGCCAGGCCGGGTTCGATGAACAGGTGTCGCTGCACCGCTTCCATCGCGGCCAGTACCATCGTGTCCTTGATGCCTTGCGCCGACAAGCGCATCACCATCGCCCGACGCACGCTGTCGGAGACCAGCGGTTGCTGGCGCTGCGGCAACTCGGCGGCGCGACGTTCCTGCGCTTCGGCAACACGCACCACCGGTGCCACATGACCGGCGGCGTTGCGGGTCGCTGTCTGCGGCGTTGCCACACGGGGTGTGGCAACGCCGGCATTACCGCGATCAGACTTGCTGAGCAAAGAGGACAGCGTCAACGGAAAGCGCTTGTCCTTGTCGGTCATGACAGGCTTTTCTTGAGACTGTCTAGCTGGGCACGGTGAGTCAGGTCAATCTGCAATGGCGTGATCGAAATCTTGCCGTTGGCAACCGCATGGAAGTCGGTGCCTTCGCCGGCCTCGCGGGCCTGGCCCGCCGGACCGATCCAGAATATCTCGCGGCCATGCGGATCGACGGCGCGGATCACCGATTCCGATTGATGCCGCTTGCCCAGCCGCGTGGCAACGATGTCGCCAAGACTGTCGTACGGCAGGTTCGGAATATTGACATTGAGCAGATAGGGCTTGTCCAGGGTATCGAACTTGCGCAGCACGATCTCGCGCGCTACCCGCGCCGCTGCATCCAGCTCACCCCAGCCTTTGTCGACCTGAGAAAACGCGATCGATGGAATACCGAACAGATAGCCTTCGGTGGCTGCCGCGACGGTACCCGAATACAAGGTGTCGTCACCCATGTTCTGGCCCTGGTTGATGCCCGAGACAATCAGGTCAGGCCGGAATGACAGCACGCCGGTCAATGCCACATGGACGCAGTCCGATGGCGTGCCATTGACAAAATGAAAGCCGTTGGCCGCCTTGTAGACGGACAACGGCCGGTCCAGTGTCAGTGAATTGGAAGAACCGGAGCGGTTGCTGTCGGGCGCGACCACGACGATCTCGGCGATCGAAGCCAGTGCATCGGCCAGCGCCACGATGCCGGGCGCGAGGTAACCATCGTCATTGCTGATTAAGATTTTCATGCGGCTGATTTTACCCGAAGCATTATCCGGAATCGGTCGGCACCGCAAGAATTTACGGCATAATCGAAAAACTCAAAAAATATAACGATCGTTCTATTTGCTTTACCACGCTATCCATTTGCATCCAACGAGGAGACACACATGAAAGCCATCGTCTGCAACGCCTGGGGACTGCCCGACACACTGGTCATCGAAGAGTTGCCCGATGCCGTGCCCGGTCCCGGCCAGATCGCCATCGAAATCCGCGCCGCCGGCGTAAATTTTCCTGATGTGCTGATCATCCAGAACAAATACCAGTTCAAGCCTGCCCTACCCTTCACGCCGGGCAGCGAACTGGCCGGCGTCGTGCTGGCCGTCGGTGAGGGCGTGACCCGCTACAAGGCCGGCGACGCAGTCATCGCCTTCAGTGCGCAGGGCGCGTTTGCCCAGCAGATCGTCGTACCGGCCAACGCGGTGATGCCGATGCCGGCCGGCATGGACTTCGATATTGCTGCTGCCATCACGCTGACCTATGGCACCTCGCATCATGCCGTGGTCGACCGGGCGCAA
>CANFED010000214.1 GCA_947445995.1 Oxalobacteraceae bacterium
GCAAATGCCGCCGTGTCATTGACGATGATGCCCGGTGCCGAACGCAGAGTCAGCGCCGGTGTCGTGCGCTGCAAAAACCAGCGGCGCGTGCCGGTGGCGACATCAAATGCCGCAATCCGATTATCGACGCTACGCACGATCACCAGATCGGCGGTGACGGCAGGAGCCGACAGCACTTCGCTGGAAGTCTGCGCTTTCCAGCGCAACTTGCCGTCGCCGTCGAACGCAAAAATGACGCCCTTTTCGCCAGCCACCGCAACCGTGTTGCCGTCACTGCCTACGCCTGCAGTCAATGGTGCACCGGCATTGATGCGCCAGACCACGTTACCGTTGGCCGCATCAAAACGGGCAACGGCACCGTCCGCTGAAGCGGCAAAAATACTGGTGCCAGCAACGGCTGGCGACAAGGCATACCCATTCGACTTGCCGATCGCTCCCGTCCACACGGCGCGAACGGCCATCGTCGGTTTGAATTCCACCAGCGCGACGGGCGGATTGCGGGCTGGCGGCTTGCTGAACGGATTCAGTGATGCGCATCCTGCCAGCGTCACCAGAACCATCGCCCCTGCCAATTTGACTGCACTATGCATTTTTTTCCTTTAGCCGAAGAAGACAGACCGGCATATTCAAGTCGACGGATTTTACGCTGCGGCCTTGGCTGCAGCGCCACCGATGGCATCAAGTTTGAGTTGAATGAGCTGACGACCGGGATTGCTTTGCTCGGCCTTCTCGAGCGCTAGCTGATAAGCCGTGCGCGCTTCTGGCAGCTTGTTTTGCGCGACCAGCAAGTCACCCTTGCGGTCTGCCACGTCAACGGCAAATTCAACCGGAAAGTCTGCTGCCAGCAAGGCGAGACCCGCGTCGTACGCTTTTTCATCGAGCAAAATGCCAGCCAGGCGAATCCGGGCAATGGCCTTGTATTCGGCATCGGCACCCTTGTCGATGACCCATTGCAACTGGGTCTTGGCCAGCGGCAGGTCATTCGCATCGACCGCTGACTTGGCCGCGACCAGCGCGCTCATCTGGGCATAGGCAGTCCGCACGTAGCGACTTTGCAGATCGGTTGCAGCGCGCTGGATCTTCGCCGAATCCTTGGCCTTGACCGCATTTTGCAATTCGTTGTACAGCATCGATGCCTCGGTCGATTGCGTACGCTGGTAGTAATTCCACCCGGTCCATGCAGCATAGCCGGCCAGCACAATCGTCAGTGCCCAGGTCAGCAGATTGCCGTACTGGTTCCACCAGTTCTTGAGGCTGGCCATTTGCTCTTGTTCTTCGTGATCGTATGCCATAGCAACTTTGTATTAGTCGTAAATTGTTAATCGTGAATGGGAACTGCGCACGACGGGGAGCTTAATGGTGCGTGTGATCATGCCCGGCATGGTCGTGGCCGTCGTGATCGCCGCCACCGATGATCTGGTCCACCAGATAATCGGCCACGCTATCGAACGGTACCAGAGCCTGATTGTGCTGATGCGTGTCACCCTCGGTAGCCCGCAAAGGCTTGACGGTCGCCATGTCACCGGCGACTTCATCCTCGCCGAGGATGACCGCAAATGCAGCACCGCTGGCGTCGGCACGTTTCATCTGCGCCTTGACGCTGCTACTCGAAGCCGACGCGCAATGTAGCACAACGTCGAGGCCGGCATCGCGTAATCGCTCCGCAACCACCGAGGCCTTGAGTTGCGCGGCATCGCCCTGATGCACGACATAGACGTCGCACTGGCTGCCGGCGTACTGCTCGCCGGCCGCTTTCATCAGCTCCAGCAAGCGTTCGATACCCATCGCAAAACCGCACGAAGGAGTCGGTTTGCCACCGAACATTTCGAACAGGGTGTCGTAGCGACCACCGGCGCACACCGTGCCTTGCGAGCCGAGTTCATCGGTCACCCATTCAAACACGGTGCGGTTGTAGTAATCCATGCCGCGCACCAAGCGCGGATTGATCGTGAACGGCACATTGTTATGGCGCAGGATGTTTTGCACGCCATCAAAATGGGCTTGCGATTCTTCGCCGAGATAGGCCAGCAATTGCGGCGCGGCGTTGACCATCGCCTGCATCGCCGGGTTCTTGGTATCGAGAAGTCGCAGCGGGTTCGTGTGCAAGCGCCGCTTGGCTTCTTCGTCCATCACATCAAGATGCTGTTCGAAATAAGCGATCAGGTCGCTGCGGTGACGCAGCCGCTCTTCTGCATTGCCGATTGAATTAAGTTCGAGCCGGATGTTGTCCAGACCAAGGTCATCCCACAGGCGCTGGCACAACATCATCAGTTCGGCATCGATGTCCGGACCGGAAAACCCGACTGCTTCGGCACCGACCTGATGGAACTGCCGATAGCGGCCACGCTGTGGTCGCTCGTGACGGAACATCGGGCCGGTGTACCACAAGCGCTTCGGCCCTTCGTAAGTCAGATTGTGTTCGATGGCAGCGCGCACGACGCCGGCCGTGGCTTCCGGACGCAAGGTCAGCAAGTCGCCATTCATTGAATCGGCGAACGAATACATTTCTTTTTCGACGATGTCGGTCACCGTACCAAGGCCGCGCGCAAACAGCGATGTCGATTCGACGATCGGCGTGCGAATCTGCTGAAAACCGTAGCTCTTGAGCACGGTCTGCACCGTGTTGTCGAACAATTCCCAGAGACCGGCATCGGCCGGCAGGATATCGTTCATGCCTTTGACGCCGGTAATTTTGTCGGCTTTTTTCGGGGCTATTTTTTTATCTGACATGGGATCTGGTTTCGCAATCGATTCAGGCTACTGGCGTGGTCTTGCCATAGTGACTTTGTACATAGTCCAGCACGATGGCCTGGAATTCTTCGGAGATACGCTCACCGCGCAGCGTGACGGTTTTTTCACCATCAACGAAAACGGGAGCCGCCGGCGTCTCGCCGGTGCCGGGCAGGCTGATGCCGATATTGGCATGGCGCGACTCGCCGGGACCATTGACGATGCAGCCCATGACCGCGACATTCATCGCTTCGACACCGGGGTACTCGTTTTTCCAGACCGGCATCTGGTCGCGCAAATAGGTCTGGATGCTATCGGCCAGTGACTGGAATGTGGTCGATGTCGTGCGCCCGCACCCCGGACAGGCGATGACCATCGGCGTGAACTTGCGCAAACCCATCGTCTGCAGGATTTCCTGGCCGACGATGACTTCGCGGGACCGGTCGCCGCCCGGTTCCGGGGTGAGCGAAATACGGATCGTGTCGCCGATGCCTTCCTGCAGCAGCACCGACAACGCGGCCGTCGAGGCCACGATGCCCTTGCTGCCCATGCCGGCCTCGGTCAGACCAAGGTGCAATGGATAGTCGCAGCGGTTCGCCAGTTCGCGATAGACGGCGATCAGATCCTGCACGCCGGAGACCTTGCAGGACAGGATGATCTTGTCGCGTGCGAGGCCAAGTTCTTCGGCGCGCAAGGCATTCTCGACGGCCGAGGTAACCAGCGCTTCGTACATCACCGCCTGCGCCGCCCAGGGCACCGGGCGTTTGGCATTCTCGTCCATGATGCGCGCCAGCAGCGCCTGATCCAGACTGCCCCAGTTGACGCCGATACGGACCGGCTTGTCGTACTTGCAGGCGGCCTCGATCATCTGCGCAAACTGGGTGTCGCGCTTCGCACCCTGCCCGACATTGCCGGGATTGATACGGTACTTCGACAAGGCACGGGCGCAGTCCGGATAGTCATTGAGCAGCGTGTGACCGTTGTAATGAAAGTCACCGACCAGCGGCACGTTGATGCCCATGCGATCGAGTTGTTCACGGATCGCCGGCACCGCCGCAGCGGCTTCGGCATTGTTGACGGTAATGCGGACCAGCTCGGACCCGGCACGCGCCAGTTCCTTGACCTGGATGGCGGTACCGATCGCGTCAGCGGTGTCGGTATTGGTCATCGATTGCACGACAACAGGCGCGTCACCGCCGACCAGAATGACGTGATCGCCATGACGGATGGCGACCTGGCGCACCAGTCGGCGCAACGAAGGGCCGGATGGAATCGGCAGGCAGGAAGGCAGATCGGCAGAAAGCAGGCTCATGGTTTATTTCAGGTTAATACGGGCAACATTATTATTCGAGGCAGAAGGCAGCGGCAGCGGCGCGCCACGCAAAGTAGCATCGACTCCGGCTGCGTTGCCGACCACCAGCGTGACCGGCTCGACGATATCGAACGTGCTGGTGCTACCGGCGCGGTAAAGTTTCGAGGTAACGGCACTGCTGCCGTTCCCGCGGATTTCAATCCAGGAGTCACTGCGTACATTGAGCACCAACTGGTTATTGGTCGCTACTGCCGGTGCCGGCACCAGCGCCAGATCGACCGGCGGTATCGCTGTCGTGGCAGCGGCGGCCGGAACTGCTGCCGGCCCTGCGACGGGCACGTCAGCCGGGGCGTCGGTGATCACCGGTGCGACCGGGGGAATCATCCCGATAGGCATGTCAGGCGTGATTTCGACATGTCCGGGCGACGGCTCCGGACCGGTCGTTGCAGTTTCTACGGTCTCACCACGCAGCGCACTGAGGCTGTTGGAGACATTGGCCGAAGCGGTTTCGAGATCCTTTGGCAACCAGCCATAGTGCTGCGCCAGCGAGCCTACGGCGATCACGACGACGCCGATCAGCAATGCCGAATACAACTTCGACGACGCCCGATGACCGCCGGAAGAACCAAGCCCGCTGTCGGAAAAATTGGCAGGTGCGACGGTGCGACGGGCCGGCGTCGGAGTACCGCTAAAATTTTCGACTGGCAGGACCAGTCCGACCATCAGCGGTGCCGCGTCAATGCGCAACAGTTTTGCGTAAGCGCGAATGAAACCGCGCGTAATCGCGATGCCGGGCAAGGCGGCATGGTTGTCGTCTTCCATCGCCTGCACCTGGCGCGGTGCCAGATTCAGATGCGCGGCCACCTCCGAAATACTCCAGCCAAGTGCGAGGCGCTGGCGCGCCAGTTGCGCGCCTGGCGACAGCATCGGCTGGACTGGTTGTTCTGGCTGGACTGGTGTTGCTGATTCAAATGGCACTGTGCTGGATCCGTCTTCACTCATCAAAAGCCCCGCGTTGGTAGGCTGCGAATTCTTTCGACGCCGGAAAGCGTCGTCGCAGTTGGATGGCCAGACTGTTTTCTGCAGTCAGGTTACCCAGTTTGTGTTCGGTCCTGACCGCCATCCACAGTACCTCGGCGCTGAAATTATCATCCTTCAGCAATCTGCCGGTATAGAACCGGGCCTGCTCGTATTCGCGCCGTTGATAGTGGATCGTCGCCAGACTCAACATGGCTGAGGCATTAGTCGGATCGAACTGGAAAGCTTGCTTGAAGTACCGCTCGGCTGCGGCATCGTTGTTCAGTTTCAGGCTGCACAGACCGGCATTGTTGAGCGCCTTTGACGGCTGCTGGTAGGTACGGCTCTTGAGCGTTTCTTCGAAATACGCGATCGATTCCGCAGCGCGCCCGTTCTGGCACAGGAACCATCCGTAGTTACTCGTCAGTTCAGGATTATTCGGAGCAAGCCTGATCGCCGTCTTGAAATTTTCATCGGCCAGATTGGTCTCGCTCATATTCATGTAAATCAGCGCCCGCACACCATACGCATCCGCCAGATTCGGGTCGGACTGCAGTGCACTCTTGAGTTCATCGAGCGCGACCGGCAACTGACCCTCGCGATAATAATTGATCGCCAGTTCCAGCCGGATCTGCGCACGGCGCTGATTATCGGTCAGGTCAGAGGCGGTCTTCAGTTCGGCCTGCCCGCTCCGGCCAGACCCACCCGGCCCGGTCGTCGCACATCCGGTCAAAGCGACCAGCAGCGTGATCAACAGCAAGCTGACAGTATTTTTCAAGAAGTCACCTCGACCAACCGACCAAAATCCTTACCGAATTTTTGCTGATACTCGGCCATTTTCTGCATCCGTTCCTGCACCTTGGTACGGTCCTGCACTTCACCGGCGAGCTGGCCGCAGGCCGCGTCGATATCGTCGCCGCGGGTCTTGCGTATCGTCGTCACAATGCCGGCATCCATCAGCACCTGCGCGAACAGCTTGATCTGCGGATTGTTCGAGCGGGTCAGGCCTGACTCGGGAAACGGATTGAATGGAATCAGGTTGAACTTGCACGGCACCAGCACCGCACCCTGACGCACCAGCGCCACCAGTTCGCGCGCGTGCTCGACGGTGTCATTGACGCCGTCGAGCATGCAATATTCAAACGTCACGAAATCGCGTGGTGCGAACTCCAGATAACGCACGCACGCCGCCATCAATTCCTTGAGCGGATATTTCTTGTTTAGCGGCACCAGACTGTCACGCAATGCATCGTTGGAGGCATGCAGCGACACGGCCAGCGCCACCGGACAATCCTGACCGAGCTTGTCAATATTGGGCACCACGCCGCTGGTCGACAACGTCACACGTCGGCGCGACAGGCCGTAGGCGTTATCGTCGAGCATCAGCTTGAGGGCCGTGACAGTCGGTTCGTAATTGAGCAGCGGCTCGCCCATGCCCATCATCACCACGTTGGTGATCTGGCGTTCGCCTTTCGGGCCGGGCTCGATGCCCTTGGTCTTGCGCAATTCAAATTCGGCCATCCACAACTGACCGATGATTTCACC
>CANFED010000215.1 GCA_947445995.1 Oxalobacteraceae bacterium
AGGAATCGACATGAAATCAGAAACCGAACAGCGCAAGCGGTCCGCGCCCGGCGCGAATCAGCACCGGCTCGTCACCACTGAGGTCAACTACAGTGGTCGGATCGAGACTGCAGGCACCACCGTCGATGATCAGATCGACCTGTTTTTCGATGCGCTCACGCACGCTGTCGGCATTGGTCAGCGGCAGATCGTCACCGGGCAGGATCAGCGTGGTACCGAGCAAGGGCTGGCCAAGTTGCTCCAGCAAGGCCAGCGCAATCCGGTTCTCCGGCACCCGCAAGCCGATCGTCTTGCGCGACGGATGACTGACGCGGCGCGGCACTTCCTTGGTGGCTTCGAGAATCATCGTGTACGACCCTGGGGTAGCGGCCTTCAACAACCGGTATTGCTTGTTATCGACCTTGGCATACAGCGCAATCTCGGCGAGGTCACGGCACAGCAAGGTCAGCAGATGCTTGTCATCGACGCCGCGAATACGGCGTAACCGCGTGACCGCATCCTTGTCATCGAGATGGCAGACCAGTGCGTAACTGGAGTCGGTCGGCATCGCAACAATGCCGCCCTTATGGATAATTTCTGCGGCCTGATTGATTAGTCGCTGTTGCGGATTGTCGGCATGGATCTGAAAAAATTGGCTCATGAATACAAACGGCGGCCACTACGGCCGCCGTACTCCAAAATAATAACGGTTAGCGCTGACCGCGCAGCGCAGCAATGCGTTGTTCCATGGGTGGATGCGTCGAGAACAACGCCATGAATCCGGGCTTGTCACTGATGCCCATCGACGCCATCGATTGCGGCAATGAATTCGGCGTCATGCCACCGAGGCGCTGTAATGCACGCACCATCGGTTCGGCGGAGCCCAGCAATTTGGCCGAACCGGCATCCGCGCGGAATTCGCGATGACGCGAGAACCAGGCCACGATCACCGAGGCACCGATGCCGAGCACGATCTGCGCCACGATCACCGTAACCATGTAACCGATACCGGGACCGCTGTTGCTCTCACCGCGCGACAGGGCACGGTCGACCGCATAACCGATCACGCGCGACAGGAACACCACAAACGTGTTCACGACACCCTGGATCAGCATCATGGTCACCATGTCGCCGTTGGCAACGTGAGCGATTTCATGGGCCAGCACAGCTTCGATTTCTTCCTTGTTCATCGATTCGAGCAAACCGGTCGAGACCGCCACCAGCGCCGAATTCTTGAACGCACCGGTGGCGAACGCATTCGCTTCGCCTTCATAAATCGCGACTTCGGGCATCGCAATTTCTGCCCGCATCGCGAGTTTCTCGACGGTACTGATCAGCCAGAGCTCAGTCGAATTGGTCGGCGACTCGATGACGCGTGCGCCAGTGGAGCGTTTCGCCATCCACTTGCTGATCAACAGCGAAAAAATCGAGCCGGCAAAACCGACGATCAGCGAGAACACCATCAACATCGGCAAGTTCAATCCGGCCTGAGTAATGAAGCGGTCTACACCCAGTACCGACAGGACGACCGTCAGGACAAGCATCACCGCAATATTGGTAGCCAGAAACAGGAAAATTCTTTTCATACAGGAGACTCCGCAGTGGGGTTGGCACGTGAAGCGCAGATGCGGCCGCCTTGCCCGGATTTCAAGGCCCTGACTACAGCTTCCAGTCTGCCCATACCGGCGTGACGGAAGGCGGCAATGGCGGCAACGCACCGAGGTCGACGCGCGATTCACCCGGACCATGAAAGTCGGACCCGCGTGAAGCGCGCAATCCGTAGCGATTGGCCAGACGCGCGAAAGTATCGTACTGGTCAACGGTGTGGCTACCGGTCATGACTTCGATGGCACTGCCACCATAGGCAATGAACTCGTCGAAGAAGACACCAAGCTGCATATCCGTAAAATCGTAACGTCCCGGATGGGCAACCACGGCAACCCCGCCGGCACCGCGTATCCATTGCACAGCCTGCTGCAACGTCGCCCAGCGATGCGGTACGAAGCCCGGCCGGCCTTCGATCAGATACTTACTGAAGACATCCGGAACGTCGCGGCACTCGCCAATTTCAATGAGGTAACGGGCGAAGTGGGTGCGTGAAATCAGGTCCGGGTTGCCGACAAAATTAAGCGCGCCCTCGAAGGCGTCCGGGATACCCGCTACTGCCAGTTGCGCCGCCATTTCGTGTGCGCGTTGCTCGCGTCCCGAGCGGGTCGAATCGAGACCCAGCACCAGTTGCGGATTGGTTTCATCGATTTGCAGGCCGACGATATGCACTGTTTCACCGGCCCAGGTAATCGAGATTTCAACGCCGGGAATGAATTGCAAGTCAAGTTCGTGCGCCGCTTCGCGTGCTTCGGCAATGCCGCTGACTTCATCATGGTCGGTCAGGGCCCAGACATCGACACCGTTTGCCTTGGCACGCGCCGCGACTTGCGCCGGTGCCAGCAAACCGTCGGAAAAAGTGGAATGGCAATGGAGATCGATGTTCAGCACGGGGTCGACGCAATTCAAACAGTAGGGAGGACTGATTGTAACTTGATGCGGAGCGACGCATCGTCGCACCGCCGCAAAGCGCTTCTCAAATCAGAAAATCCTCGATCAGTCGAGCCAGTTGTTCGGGCTGATCATGATGCAGCATGTGACCGGCATGGTTAATCATCGCCGTTTTCACATTCGGTAAGAAGGTGATGCGCCGGTCGATTTCGATGCGCGCCTGTTCCTTCGGCCCCATCCAGCGCCAGACATCGGTTTGCGCGGCTTCGACCCACAATACCGGCGCACTGACTTGCTGCCAGCACGCCATTGCTTCGTCGACCTGATAAAGCATCGGACTCGACTGCTTGTGGGCGGCGTCACCGAGGATGCGCCAGCTGCCATCATCGTGCTGCGCAGCCCAGTGGCCCGACAGAAAATCCGCACGCGCATCGGTGAGACGCGGATTGGTCTTTTGCAGCCTGGCGGCAACCTCGGCTTGCGAGGCATACGGTCGCAAAAAACTCGGCGCAGCCAATTCGTCCAGCCATTTTTCATAGCGGCGCGGTGCCTGCTCCGGGCGGGACACCGGCATGCCGAAGCCTTCGAGGTTGATTAACCTGGCCACTCGTGCGGGCCGAATCCCGGCGTACAGCGTGGCCACATTGCCACCCATGCTGTGTCCCAGCAAGTTGACCGCTTGCTGCGGTGCGTAATGCGTCAGGATGGCGTCGAGGTCGCCGAGGTAATCGGCAAACCAATAGCTGTCCGCGCCGGAATTATCGGTCAGACCAAAGCCGCGCCAGTCCGGCGCAATCACATGCCAGTCGCCCTCAAGATGATCGACCACGAACTGGAAGGACGCCGACACATCCATCCAGCCATGTACCATGAACAGCAGCGGCGCATCCGGGTTACCCCAGTGGCGAATGTGGTAACGCAGACCGCGTACCGTGATAAATTCCGAGCGGGAAGCTTTCATGTTTTCCTGTTGAACAAGATGTGAAGAACGAGATGTGAAGCAAAGTGCAAACGATGCGACCGAATAGAACGACCGTGCAAAATTATACCGGAGTACACATGCCTGCAGTCAGCAAGACCCCCGTTCACGATCAGTACCAGAGCCTGTATGACGATTTTGTCTGGCATGTTCCCACCCGCTTCAACATCGCCGAAGTCTGCAGCCGGCGCTGGTCAACCGATCCCGAGCGCATCGCGCTGCTGTGCGATGACGAGTCCGGCGACCACAGTGCGCTGACCTATCGTGAACTACAGGACGAAGCCAATCGGCTCTCGAATGCCTTGCGCTTCCTCGGCATCGCCCAGGCGCAATGCGTCGCCATCATCCTGCCGCAACGTGCAGAAACGGCGATCGCGCACATGGCCTGCTACCAGCTCGGTGCAATCGCGATGCCGATGTCCATCCTGTTCGGTCCTGACGCGCACGAGTACCGCCTGCAGGACAGCGCTGCCACCGTCGCCATCGTCGACCAGGCCGGACTCGACAACCTGCTGGTCAGCCGGGCCCGCTGCCCTGCCCTCAAACACATCATTTACGTCGATGGCGAACATGCCGATTGCCTCGACTGGCACGAACTGCTGGCCGAAGCGTCGACGGTGTTCACACCGGTCGACACGCTGGCCACCGACCCGGCTATCCTGATTTACACCAGCGGCACCACAGGCGCACCGAAGGGCGCGCTGCTGCCGCACTCGGCCGTGATTGGCAACCTGACCGGCTTCGTCGCGTCGCAAAACTGGTTCCCGAAAAAGAAGGATGTCTTCTGGTCGCCGGCGGACTGGGCCTGGACCGGCGGACTGATGGATGCGTTGTTGCCGACGCTGTATTTCGGCCAGACCATCGTCGGCTATCAGGGCCGCTTCGGTGCCGACATGGCGTTCAGGCTGATGGAAAAACATGGCGTCACCAATACCTTCCTGTTCCCGACCGCACTGAAGATGATGATGAAAGCCGTGCCGCTGCCGCGCAAAGTCTACAAGCTGAAACTGCGCGCCATCATGAGCGCCGGCGAAGCGGTCGGCGATGCAGTGTTCAATTGGGGCCAGAAAGCGCTCGGTGTGACCATCAATGAAATGTTCGGCCAGACCGAAATGAACTACATCGTCGGCAACAGCGCTGCCAAATGGCCGGCACGTCCGGGCAGCATGGGACGACCCTATCCCGGCCATCGGGTGGCGGTGGTCGATGCCGATGGCGTCGAACTGCCAGCCGGCAGCATCGGCGACGTCGCGCTCCATCGCACCGACCGGCACGGCACGCCTGACCCGATTTTTTTCCTCGGCTACTGGAACAACCCGCAAGCGACCACCGACAAGTTTCGCGGCGACTGGTGCTGCACTGGCGATCTGGCGATGATGGATGCCGACGGTTATCTCTGGTATCAGGGCCGCGCCGATGACATGTTCAAGGCGGCCGGCTATCGGATCGGTCCATCCGAAATCGAGAACTGCCTGGTCAAGCATGCCGCCGTCGCGAATGCCGCCGTGGTGCCCAAGCCGGACGCCGAACGCGGCAATCTGGTCAAGGCCTTCGTGGTGCTGGTCGACAGCGTGGCACGCAATCCGCTAGCCGACGCAGCACTCAAGTCCGAGCTGCAAGCACACGTGAAATCGCAACTGGCACCGTACGAATATCCAAAAGAGATTGAATTCATCGACGCCTTGCCGATGACGACCACCGGCAAGGTCCAGCGGCGCGTCTTGCGCGAACTGGAACGGGAGCGCTCCGGCACCGCATCCTGATTCTCCGGCGGCAGTAAAATGCCGCCTTTACCGAACTTCTCACCAGGACACTTTCATGGCCATCTACCAATACGGCGAACATGCGCCCCAGATCGATCCTTCGGCGTATGTGACCGACGAAGCCACCCTGATCGGCAAGGTGCGTCTTGCTGCCAACAGCAGCGTCTGGTTCAACGTCACGCTGCGCGGCGATAACGAACTGATCAGCGTCGGCGAAAACAGCAATGTGCAGGAAGGCGCGGTCTGCCACACTGACATCGGCTATCCGCTGACCATCGGCAACAACGTGACCATCGGCCATCAGGCCATGCTGCACGGTTGCACGATTGGCGAAGGCTCGCTGATCGGCATCCAGGCCATCGTCCTTAATGGCGCAAAAATCGGACGCAACTGTCTGGTCGGCGCCGGTGCGCTGGTCACCGAAGGCAAGGAATTTCCGGACAATTCACTGATCATCGGCTCTCCGGCGAAGGCTGTGCGCACGCTGAGCGCCGAAGAAATCGTCAAGCTGTCAGGCAGTGCCGCCAGCTATGTGGCGCGCGCCCAGTCGTTCAAGACCACGCTGAAAAAGGTGTCGGCATGAGCGACCTGAAGACTCCCGACACCTTGCAGAAATTCATGTTCGAGGGCGCACCCGTGCGCGGCGAACTGGTTGAGCTATCGGACACCTGGCGTCAGGTGCAGCAGCGGCGCGACTACCCGGCTGCCGTGAGAACGCTGCTCGGCGAAATGATGGCGGCAGCGGCACTGTTGTCGGCCAACCTGAAATTCAATGGCGCAATCGTCATGCAGATTTACGGCGACGGCCCGGTGCGCTTGCTGGTCGTCGAATGCGATGGCGACCTGCAGATGCGGGCCACGGCCAAGTTCGATGCCGAGGCCGTCATCAGCGAAGCATCGCTGCTCACCGACCTCGTCAATCTGAACGGCAAGGGGCGCTTTGTCATTACGCTCGATCCGAAAGACAAGATGCCGGGGCAACAGGCTTATCAGGGCGTAGTACCACTTGATGGCGACACGATTGCCACCGTCATCGAGCACTACATGCTGCGCTCGGAGCAACTCGATACACGGTTGTGGCTGGCCGCCGATGCGAATGTCTCGCGGGGATTGCTGCTACAAAAACTACCAAGCACCGGCGGTATCGATGCGCCTGTCGACGACGACCTCGCCACCTGGGATCGCAGCGTGATGCTGGGTTCGACGTTGCGCAATGCAGAGTTACTGGAGACTGATATCGAAACGCTGATGCGGCGGCTGTTCTGGGAAGAAACCATCCGCGTTTTTGATCCGCAGTATCCGAGCTTTCGCTGCACCTGCAGTCGTGAGCGCGTTGGCAACATGCTCAAGATGCTCGGTC
>CANFED010000216.1 GCA_947445995.1 Oxalobacteraceae bacterium
ACTGATGGGTGCCTTCAAATTGTCCGACCGGCAGGCCGAAGACATCCTCGAAATCCGCCTGCGTCAACTGGCCCGGCTCGAAGCGATCAAGATCCAGCAGGAACTGGCCGGCTTGCGCACCGAGCAAACTACGCTGGAAGAATTGCTCAACAATCCCGGCGCGATGAAGAAGCTGATCATCAAGGAAATCGAAGCCGATGAAAAACGCTACGGCGATGCGCGTCGCACGCTAATCGAAGCCGCCGAAAAAGCGACCGTCGAACAGAAGGTGGTTGATGAACCGGTCACGGTGGTGATCTCGCAAAAAGGCTGGCTGCGCGCCCGCACCGCGCACGGCCACGATCCGGCGCAGTTCACCTTCAAGGCGGGCGATGACCTGTACGGCACCTTCGAATGCCGCACGCTCGACACCTTGCTGGCCTTCGGTTCAAACGGCAGGATCTATTCGATCGCCGTCTCCGCCCTGCCTGGCGCACGCGGTGATGGCGCACCGATTAGTGCGCTGGTCGAACTGGCCAGCGGCAGCACCGTGCTGCATTACTTTGCCGGCAGCGCCGAGACCACGATGCTGCTCGCGTCGACGGCCGGTTACGGCTTCGTGGCCCGCGCCGCCGACATGGTCGGTCGCAACAAGGCCGGCAAGGCCTTCATCACGCTGGACGCCGGTGACTTGCCACTGTCACCGCGTGTACTGGCACCTTCGGCCAGTGCAGTGGCCTGCCTGTCCGAACACGGTCGGCTGCTGCTGTTCGGTCTCGATGAACTCAAGACCATGAGCGGCGGACGCGGGATGATTCTGATGGCCCTCGAAGACGGTGAAAAGCTGCTGGCCGCGCAACCGGTCAGCCAGCGCGGCGTGGTGGTGTCCGGCATCGGACGCGGTGGCAAGGCGCAAGAGGTCAGCCTGTCGGCCACCGGACTGGCACTGCACATCGGCAAGCGCGCCCGCAAGGGCAAGGCGCTTGAATCGAAACTCAAACCGCTCACGTTGACGGCAATCTCCTGATGCCGCGCACCACACCACACCGGCGCTGGACTGCGCTGGTGATGGCACTGCTGTGCATGGGCTGCGCGGTGGCCGAACCGGCCGTCGATGCACCGGCGACTAATGCACCGTCGTCGCATCACACCAAGGACGGCTACAAGAACAATTATCTGGAAGGCGCAATCAGCGGTGGCTCGTTCTTCAGGTGGCAATGGGAGCGCATCACGCAAGGCTTGCCCAAGCCACCGGCGAACAATTACCAGTTCCCGGTCGACAGTCCGGACCTGCCGTGGCTGGCGCAAAACCGCAGCGTCACCAGTGCAACCTGGATCGGTCATGCGACAGTGCTGATGCAGGTCAATGGCGTCAATGTGCTGACCGATCCGATCTTTTCCGAGCGCGCCTCGCCGGTCAGTTTCTATGGCCCGAAACGCAAGGTGCGCGTGCCGCTGACGATTGCGCAATTGCCGCATGTCGATGTGGTCGTGATCTCGCACAACCACTACGATCATCTGGATCGGCCCAGCGTGCAGCAACTGAACAAGCAGGCCGGTGGCCCGCCGCTGTTTCTGGTGCCGCTCGGATTGAAGGCATGGATGGCCGACGCCGGCATCACCAACGTGCGTGAACTGGACTGGTGGCAGCACGTCAGCGTACCGGGATTGGAGCTGCATCTGGTGCCGGTTCAGCACTGGTCGGCGCGCACACTGAGCGACCGTTTCGACACCCTGTGGGGCGGATGGATGGTGCGCACCGACACCACAGCGGCCAAGCCGTTTTCGTTTTTCTTTGCGGGTGACACCGGCTATTCGGCCGACTTCACCGACATTGCCAAACGCTTCCCGAAGACCGATCTGGCGCTGCTGCCGATCGGTGCCTACGCGCCGCGCTGGTTCATGGCGCCCCAGCACGTCAACCCGACCGAAGCCGTGCGCATCCATCGCGACCTGCATGCAACACGCTCGATCGGCATCCACTGGGGCACCTTTGAACTGACCGACGAGCCACTCGATGAACCGCCGCAAGCGCTGATGCGGGCGCTGCAGGATGCAGACCTACCAACGAGTCAATTCGGCGTACTGCATCACGGCGAAACCGCCAAATTCTGAGTCAAGACCATGCCGCCGATCATTCATAGCCTGCTCGACACCGACCTGTATAAATTTACGATGTGGCAGGCGCTGCTGCACAGTCATCCCGATGCGCAGACCGAGTACGCCTTCACCTGCCGCAACACGCCGGTCTATCCGCTGGCGCAACTGCATGCCGATGTCGAGCGCGAACTCGATCACCTGTGTGAACTGACGTTCGCCGACGACGAGCTCGATTACCTGCGCACACTGCGCTACATGAAAAGCGACTTCGTTGATTTCCTGACGGTGTTCCGTTTCCAGCGCAAGTTCATCGACGTCGAGATCGATGGCGAGACGCTGTCCATCCATGCGCGTGGCCCGCAAGTGCACGTGACCGGCTTCGAAATTTTTGTGCTGGCGATTGTTAATGAGCTGTATTTCAGGCGCGCCGATCAGGCCGCCGCGCTGGTCGAGGGTCGTCGCCGCCTGCAGGAAAAAATCACGCTGCTGAGCGCATTTGGTGATGAACCGGAACGCAAGAACACGTTCGCCTTTTTTGACTTCGGCTCACGCCGGCGCTTCTCTGGCGCATGGCATGACGAAGTCGTGCGCACGCTGGCGACCAGCGTGCCGCAGTATTTCAAGGGCACCTCGAATGTCTGGCTGGCGCGCAAATACCAGCTGACACCGATCGGCACAATGGCGCACGAATACCTGCAGTCGTATCAGTCATTCGGCGTGCGGCTACGCGACTTCCAGAAAGCCGCGCTCGAAGACTGGGTGCAGGAATACCGGGGCGACCTCGGCATCGCGCTCACTGATGTGGTTGGCATGGATGCCTTCCTGACCGACTTCGATCTGTATTTCGCCAAGCTGTTCGATGGCTTGCGCCATGATTCGGGCGACCCGGTCCTCTGGGGCGAAAAAGCGCTGGCCCATTACGCCAGGCTGCGTATCGATACGCAGACCAAGCGGCTGGTGTTCTCCGATGGCCTCGATCTGCCGGGTGCGCTGGCGCTGTACCGGCACTTTGCCGACCGGGTACTGACCGGCTTTGGCATCGGCACCAACCTGACCAACGATGTCGGTCTGGTGCCACTCAACATCGTGATGAAACTCATCATCTGCAACGGCCAGCCGGTTGCCAAGCTGTCGGATTCACCGGGCAAGACGATGTGTACCGACGAAACTTTTCTGGCGTATTTGCGGCAGGTGTTTCATCATCCGGCGGTCTAGCCGTGGCGTCAGCGCAGAAAGGACAGGGGAATGTGTCGGGTCGATTTTTCAGGAAATAAATAGTCACTTTGACGAACAACAATGAACATTTAAATTCACAAGCATACCGATTTGATCGCCTGATTTTTCGTCCTTCCACTGGGTTGGCGTACAGATGAGGTGAGCGGAGTCTGCGCACAGACACGAAATGCAAGGATCGCCTGGCCTTGCCAGGACAGCGCTATGCAACGGTCTCCACCGATAAACGTCATGATCGAATATCCATCACAGATAATGAGCCGGTCACCGCTGCATCCGCATCAGCCGTTTCCGAGTGCGGTCATTGCCTAAGGAGCCGCTGTTTTAACCGATTTTAAAACTTCAAATACGAGGTAATTAGGTGATTCGAATGGCAATGAAATTCCGGGAATTAATCAAATCAGTACCTCCCTAACGACATTACGGGAATCGACTGAATCAGCACTTCTCTAAACGAACAGGATTGCGAAAAGCATCGGGTTTAACAGGAGTTACTCCTTCGCATATAATTCCCCCCCGCTTGCTGAATCACTTTATATTGCGACTACTAATTCCATCTTATAAACATGACCGCACCATTTCCACTCAGCTTGATATCATTTGTTGTCACGACTAGGGCATTGTCTTCTCCCTTTCCGTAATAAACGCCACCCGCTTCCGTCAATCTCTTTATTCTTATTTCATGGGTGCCCTCATCTTCTTTGTAAATCGTAGTACAGCCGGGTCTACTTCCAACTTGTTTTTTACCGACGTCAGGATCCATATAGCCAGTATTTTTGCCGTCCTTTGCCGCATTTTCGATTGTTGGCACAGAGTGTGTGCGTATCAAAGAATAACCGCATTCATTTTGCCCTTGGAATTTAAAGGTACCACTGCCGTCGAGTTTAACCAACATCATTGATGCATCGTTGGCCCCCACCCACCCTACAACTTTGCAATTACCAGGGAGATGAAAGTGATCCCGATTAACACCATCAGTGTGATGTGCTGAGTGACCATCGCCGCTACTATGAATCAACATATATTGTGCACCTCCCGTTTTAATCGTTGTACGGGCATTGCTAGGCAGAGCTACATAATTCATTGTCCCGTTAGGATTACCTGGAATGGAATGATAATCTCCCGTCTTTGCGGTCTGCGACGGACCGGAACGACCAGTCGGATTTGGATGATGATTGGCTCCTGGAGAGCTTGATGACCCGGAACCATTATGCTGGGTTGGTTGATTATTTTTCGATGAGTGAGTCGATGAGTGAGTCGATGAGTGAGTCGATGACCCGGACTTATTATTCAGACTCAGATCAGCATTGCTAATTATTCCGTCGTGATTTATGTCAAAATCATTAAATGATGTATGAGGTTGATGAATAATGGAATCAATATCGCCGGACTTTTTCATGTCATTATATTCTGCCTCGGTTATATGCCCCCCATGACCAGTCGCGTGACTAATGGTCTCTAATGACTTGAAATTACTGCTGTAATTTTTGATATGCATGCTGTAATCTCCATCAAAGTAATTGTTATTAAAAATCGAGCTTGATCAGCTTTTTACCGATGCGAGCTAACTATAGGTGTATCAAATGAAAAGAACAGTTCCATCCGCCATGTCGGAATAAATAGCGCATTTATTTGATTAACTAAACTTGAAGTCGTACAGGAGCGAAAGTTGAAAGCGGAAGCAGGATCGAGAAGGCGCTACACCGCTGACGAACGGGTGTGAACAGAACAACAACTACCTCCGCTGCGGAACCGGGCGGTTGCGGGATTTGCAAGTCAGTGACATGGCAAGCGCTGCGGCAAGCGCCACGGTTTTATCCGCCCAGCACGACCCGCGCCGCCGCCAGATCCCACGCCGCCTGCCCCACCGTCTTGAAAACCGGCAGCAAAGCCGATGCAGGCAAGCCGCTCTCTAGCACCGATGCCAGGCCGCGTACCGCCGTCCAGTCAACCTGCGCCTGAATCAGGTCGCCGGCTTCATGCTGCGCGCCAGCGAGGTCATCGACAACAATCTGTCGCGCCCGCAGCAACGCCGCCGGGAACTCCGCCATCTCCGGCTTGAACGCACCGACGCCGATGGCCAGCGTGCCGGCATCGAGTTGCGCTGGAATGACTGGCGTGCGCGAGGTCGTCAGGGCGATGAGCACATCCGTCACCGGCACCTCGTCGAACTTGCTCGACAGCGCGATCGCCGTGACCTGCGGATGCCGCCGGCGCAGTGCCGCGCAGAACAGTTCGGCGTTGGCGACATCGCGTGCAGCAATCCGGAAATGCCCGACACCGAAAAATTCGATCAGCGCCTCGGCATGCGCCAGCGCCTGCACGCCGGTGCCGATCAGCAGTGCTGACTCCGGTGGTCGCGGCAGCAGCGTTTGAATACCCAGCAGCGTGACGGCGGCCGTGCGTCGCGCAGTGACGGTCGGGCCATCGAGCAGCGCCAGTCGCCGACCGGTCACGGACTCGAACACAATGACTTCACCCTGAATGACCGGCAAGTCATGACGTGCATTGTCCGGGTGGACCGTCACCAGCTTGGTCACGCCGATATCGCTGGCGTTCGCCGGCATGCACAGCAGGACACCGCCGCCATCGAGAGGAACCACCAACCGGTCCGGCGCGCGAATCTGGCCGGCTGCCAGTTCACGCGCGGCCAGTGCGATAGCCGGTACCAGACGAGCGTAAGGCAGCGCCTGCGCGGTCTGCCCGGCATTGAACGTGCGCATGGTCAGCATTGTGCAGCGATCAGTTTGCCGAGCTTTTCGATGCCTTCGCGGATGCGTTCCGGCGTGACGGTAACGAAGCTAAGGCGCAGCGTGTTGCGCACCGGGTCGTTGGCATAAAACGGCGCGCCGGGTACGAAGGCGACGTTTTGCGCAATCGCTTGGTCGAGCAGTTGCATGCTGTCGATCTGCGTCGGTAGCGTGACCCAGATGAACATGCCGCCTTCCGGTTGGGTCCACGTGACACTGGCCGGGAAAAACGCCGTGAGTGCCGCCAGCATCGCGGCGCAACGCTCGGCGTACAGCGCACGGATGGTCGGGATGTGGGACTCGAGAAAACCATCCTTGACTACTTCGTACACCACCATTTGCGTCAGCGTCGCGGTATGCAGGTCGGCCGCTTGCTTGGCCAGTTCCAGCTTGCGTATCAGTGGAATCGGTGCCACCACGTAGCCAAGGCGGATGCCCGGCGTCAGTGTTTTAGAGAACGATCCCATGTAGACCACG
>CANFED010000217.1 GCA_947445995.1 Oxalobacteraceae bacterium
CGGGCGCCATCGCCGGGCAGGACATCGACATTGTCGATGCCGTAGCGTCGCAGATTGTCCTGCGCCAACGCCTGCAATTCGGCTTCGATCTCGATGGTGGTGACGTGGCGCGCACGGTGCGACAGCAGCGCGGCCATGTAGCCGGAGCCGGCACCGATTTCAAGGACGGTTTCGTGTTTCTTGACGCTGGCTTCCTGCAACATGCGTGCTTCAAATTTCGGCATCAGCATCGACTGGCCGCACGGCAGCGGGATTTCGGTATCGACGAAGGCCAGCGCAGTGTAGGCCGCCGGCACGAAGGCTTCGCGCTTGACCACCGTCAGCAGGTCCAGGACATCCTGGTCGAGCACATCCCAGGTGCGAATTTGCTGTTCGATCATGTTGAAACGGGCTTGTTCGATATTCATGTGGGGGGTCTGTGTGCGTGAAAGGGTGGGGCCAGTGCTGGTGCGGCCAGGAATGTGCTGCATTCTATCAAATCACCTCCGCCTGCGGCCTCTCATCCTGGCGCAGCAAGCCGCGCAGCAGCAGATCGGTGACACCGTGCAAATAGGCTTGCGGCGTGATTGATTGCAAGGCCCAGGGACTGCCGAACGAATGCTTCCACATCATCATCATCATGATCGGGGCAGCGATAATGCTGGTGGTCTGGGCGGTATCGAACGGGCGGAATTCGCCACTGGCGATACCGCGCTCCAGCACCTTCGCCAGCATGGCATTGCCGCGCAGGATGACTTCCTCGTTATAGAACCGTGCCAGTTCCGGAAAGTTGCCGGCTTCGGCCATGACCATCTTGGTGATGCCCGACAGGCGGGTTTCGCCAATGCGTTCCCACCAGCCCAGCAGGATCATGCGCAACAGCAGCGCGCTGCTGCCGGCATGGTCGCGGATCGTCGCTTCGGCTTCGCCCAGCAAGGGCACGACGTTTTCACGCACGACTGCCTTGAACAATTCTTCCTTGCTGGCGTAATAGAGGTACAGCGTGCCCTTGGAAACCCCGGCGAGCTTGCCCACATCATCGAGCCGGGTCGCGGAAAAACCGCGTTCGACGAACAGGCCCAGCGCCGCATCGAGCAGCTCTTGTGGCCGGGCCTCTTTGCGGCGGGTCCAGCGGGGCGGAATTTTAAGGGGGCAGGGGATCATCGCTCAGGGGTGAATTTAACTTACTGATGAGTCAGTAACAGGTGTGCAATATACGGGGGAGGTTGCGCAGCGTCAAGGATGGCTGATGTGCCATCGCAGGGTTGGTCGACCATGAGACAATCCAGACCAAAATGAATTTTCCTGACCGCGCCCAATGACCGAAGACCGCCTGATCGATATTGAAATCAAACTGTCCCGCCAGGAAGACCTGGTCGATGCACTCAACGATGTGGTGGTGCGCCAGCAAAAGCAGATCGCCGAGCTCGAAGTGCTGTGCGCTGCGTTGGCGCGCCATGTGCAGAGTGCCGGTGATGCCGCCGGTGAGGGCAGTCCCCGTCACGAACCGCCACCCCACTATTAAACCCGGAAGAACCCATGACTGAGTCCGATAGCCAGCCCTCAAGCGCGCCTGACACCTACCAGATTGTGCACGCCCGCCTCAACCGCGAAACCGCCCGGCTGCAATGGCATGAACTGCTGCCGCATTTTGCGTCGGGCGTGATGGTGGCGGTTGACGGCTCGCTGGACCTGATCGATGTCGCGGTGCGCATGTCGCAGGACGATACCGCTGCTGTCAGCACCTGGATGGGCGATGGCCTGCTCGGCAAGGTCAGCGACGCATTGGCCGCGACCTGGACCGAGACCGATCCGCTGTTGTGGAGCGTGATCGTCAAGCCATGGATACTGGTGCAGTCGGACGTCCGGGGCTAGTCTTGTCGGCGGCCAGAACCCGGTAAGCCAGTGCGCCGAGTAATGCGCCGATGATCGGTGCAACCCAGAACAGCCACAACTGGGTCAGGTAGGGACCGCCGGCAAACAGCGCGACGCCGGTACTGCGGGCCGGATTGACCGAGGTATTGGTGACCGGGATGCTGATCAGGTGGATCAGCGTCAGGCACAGGCCGATGGCCAGCGGGGCGAATCCCGGTGGTGCACGGCGATCGGTGCTGCCGAGTATCACCATCAGAAAAATCATCGTCATCACCACTTCGCAGAGCGCTGCCGCCAGCAGCGAATAGCCTCCCGGCGATTGCGCGCCATAGCCGTTCGAGGCAAACCCGGCCGTGACATCGAAGCCGGCCTTGCCGCTGGCGATCAGGTACAGCACGCCGGCACCGACCAGTGCGCCCAGCACCTGCGCGACGATGTAGGGTCCGACCTGGTCGCCCGGAAAGCGGCCGCCGGCCCACAAGCCGATCGATACCGCCGGATTGAGATGGCAACCGGACAGGTGGCCGATGGCAAACGCCATTGTCAGGACGGTCAGTCCAAACGCCAGCGAGACACCGAGCAGACCGATGCCCAGTCCGGGAAATGCCGCCGCTAGCACTGCGCTGCCGCAGCCGCCAAGTACCAGCCAGAATGTTCCGAAAAATTCAGCTCCGTAGGCTTTCATATGAATTCCTTTCTGTGGTGAGGGACTTACATGGATGCGTGATGTGGCAAAATCTCGCGCATTGTCGGGACTATAGAAGGTGTCATTGCGGCCGGTTTGCGTTTGCTCATGAAGTCCTGCCGATGCCGTCCAATATTAAAAAAGGAAATCCATGTCATTGCATCGCTTGCGCAGCGCATTCTTGCTTTTTGTTCTGCTTGGATTAGGTGCGTGCGCCAGCCTGCCTGGTCCGCACGACGTGGTCGTTCCGCTGGAACGCCTGCAAAGTGCCGCCGAGCGCAAGTTTCCGTTGAACCAGCGACCGATGGACCTGATCGATATCCGCCTGAGCAATCCGCGCCTGGCGCTGCATCCCGAGGACAACCGGATCAGCGTCACGCTCGACGCCCGTGTTGCGCCGGCTTTTACCCGGCGCGTCTGGGAAGGCAATTTTGTACTGTCGGGAGTGTTGCAGCTCGATGCGCAGCGCCGGGCAGTCGTGGTGGTGCAGCCACGTATTGATCACATCTTGCTCGATGGCATTGATCCGGCAATGGCCCGCCAAGTCGCACAGGCTTCCGGCGCGCTGGCCGGCACTATCCTGCAGGACATGCCGCTAGTTTCCTTCGCGGCAGAAGACCTGCGTTATGGCGGATCAACTTTTGTACCGACCAGTATCACGACGCAGGCCGCAGCCCTCGTGGTAACCTTCGCCCCGGTCAAATAAGCTGGTTTATTTATTTTCGGCCCGCAGGAAACAGATTCCGCGGGGATTTTTCCTCACTGCCAAAGCCCACTCCCCTCATGGATATTGTTCTCGCACTTAAAGCCCTGATCATGGGCATCGTCGAAGGTTTGACGGAATTCCTGCCAATCTCGTCGACCGGTCATTTGATCCTCGCGGGCAGCCTGCTCGACTTCACCGGCGAGAAGGTCAAGACCTTCGAGATCGTCATTCAGGCAGGTGCCATCCTGGCCATCGTCTGGGAATACCGGGCCCGCCTGCTGCATGTCTGTACCGGCTTGTTCAGCGATCGTGGCGCACAGAAATTTGCTATCAATCTGGTCATCGCCTTCATTCCCGCTGCCGTGCTCGGCTTGATCTTCAGCAGTGCCATCAAGGCCAAACTGTTTGCGCCGGTACCGGTCGCGCTGGCGTTCATCGTCGGCGGCCTGATCATTCTGTGGGTCGAGCGCCGCAACAAGCTCAGCCCGGTGCCGCCACGCATCGACTCGGTCGACCAGATGACCGCGCTTGACGCGCTCAAGGTCGGTCTGGCACAAGCTTTCGCGCTGATCCCCGGCACCAGTCGCTCGGGTGCCACCATCATTGGCGGCATGCTGTTCGGCCTGTCGCGCAAGGCGGCCACCGAGTTCTCGTTTTTTCTGGCGATCCCGACGCTGCTTGGCGCAACCGTGTATTCGCTCTACAAGGCGCGCGCATTGCTGTCCGTCGACGATGTGCCGCTGTTCGGTATCGGCACGCTGGCGGCGTTTGTTTCGGCCTTCTTTTGCGTACGCTGGTTGTTGCGTTACATCAGCTCGCATGATTTCACCATTTTTGCGTGGTACCGCATCGTGTTCGGTTTCGTTATCCTCGCGACCGCCTACAGTGGCCTGGTTGTCTGGGCTGACTAAGCAGACATTGACTCCACCGCACCCCCACTTTTGAAGACGGAATGACCGACACCAGTACCCCCGAACGCGCGTTGCACTTGCTGGAAACCGTGTTCGGTTATTCCTCCTTCCGCGGCCAGCAAGCCGAGATTGTCGAACTGATCGCGCAAGGCGGTGATGCGCTGGTGCTGATGCCGACCGGCGGCGGCAAGTCGCTGTGTTACCAGATTCCGTCGCTGCTGCGCGATGGCGTGGGCGTCGTGATTTCCCCGCTGATTGCCTTGATGCAGGATCAGGTCGATGCACTGGCCGAGGTTGGCGTGCGCGCCGCGTTCCTGAATTCGACCCAGACCTACGAAGAAGCCTCCCGCATCGAGCGCATGGTGCGAACCGGTGAACTCGATCTGGTCTATGTCGCACCGGAACGGCTGATGACGCCGCGCTGCCTCGACCTGCTGTCGGCCTCGAAGATCGCGTTGTTTGCGATTGACGAAGCGCATTGCGTGTCGCAATGGGGCCATGATTTCCGTCCCGAATACATCAAGCTGTCGATCCTGCACGAGCGTTTTCCGGACGTGCCGCGTATCGCGCTGACGGCCACTGCCGATCAGCAAACCCGGACCGAGATCGCCCATCGTCTGCAGCTTGATGACGCCAGGATGTTCATCTCGTCGTTCGATAGGCCGAACATCCGCTACCAGATCGTTGAGAAGGCCAACGGTCGCAAGCAGTTGCTTGACTTTATTCAGGCCGAACATATGGGCGATGCCGGCATCGTATATTGCCTGTCGCGCAAAAAAGTCGAAGAGACCGCCGAGTTCCTCAACGCCAGCGGCATCCGTGCGCTGCCGTATCACGCCGGCATGAAGTTCGAGGAACGCAGCAAGAATCAGGCGCGTTTTCTGCGTGAAGAAGGCATCGTGATGACGGCCACGATTGCGTTCGGCATGGGCATCGACAAGCCCGATGTGCGCTTCGTTGCGCATCTCGACCTGCCCAAAAGTATTGAAGGCTACTACCAGGAAACCGGCCGTGGCGGCCGTGACGGCCAGCCCGCCAATGCGTGGATGGCCTATGGCTTGCAGGACGTCGTGCAGCAGCGCCGCATGATCGATGAGTCCGAAGCCGACGAGACGTTCAAGCGCGTACTCGGCGTCAAGCTCGACGCGATGCTGGGCCTGTGCGAAACGCTGGGTTGCCGGCGTCGCCATTTGCTGGAGTACTTTGGCCAGAGTTCCGAACCCTGCGGCAACTGCGATACCTGTCTCAATCCGCCGGTCTCGTTCAACGCCACGGTGCCGGTGCAAAAACTGCTGTCGGCCATCTACCGGGTCGATCAGCGTTTCGGTGCCGGTCATGTGCTCGATGTGTTGCGCGGCATCGAGTCCGACAAGATCAAGCAATGGCGGCATGACCAGCTGTCGGTCTTCGGCATTGGCGCTGCGCTGAGCGAAGCCGAGTGGCGTGCCATCCTGCGCCAGTCGATTGCGCTGGGCCTGGTTGCCGTCGATTACGAGTCGTATAACGCGCTCAAGCTGACCGATGCGGCCAAGCCGGTCCTGCGCGGTGGCGAGCAAGTCCAGTTGCGCGAATACCAGAAGCCGGTCAAGGCGCGACGCGCCGCTTCCGGCAAGGCACCGAAGGGCTATGTCGAGAACGAACTGAGCGGACTCGATCAGGTGATTTTCGACAAGCTGCGCTGGTGGCGGGTCGAGACCGCGCGCAAGCACAACGTGCCGGCCTACGTGATTTTCCATGACGCGACGATGCGCGAAATCGCCAAGGCACGGCCGGGTTCGCTCGATGACTTGCGCGGCGTCAGTGGCGTCGGCGAGAAGAAGCTGGAGACCTACGGTGCCGAGATTGTCGGCTTGATTGCGGAGCTGGTGGACGGTTAGGCGTGAAGCGATCCACGGCGGTGGTCGCCGGCAAGCTGATAAGGTGAACTCAGGCATTGCTCCGATCAACCCCACCCAACGTCGCCCGTAGTGTGGCCACCGGGGTATCGTGCCCACGCGCATGGACCGACGAACGGCCGAAATCGGCGAGCATTATCGGCACTTATCCGTGGGCACACCCTACCAAAGCCGAATTCACGTATCGGCAACATCACTACCATCTTTGTGCGCCGCATCAAGACCACGCACTCCCACGGCCCGTTGCTCCCCCCGATGGGGACGCTGCACTCCGCATCCTCCCTCTCAATTCGCCGTCCCTGCTTGGTTTGCCCTGATTCGCTGGCGTGGCACGCCCCTTGCGTTAGTCATCCCGGTGGTCTGACCAGTCAGACCGGAAAAGGGTGCGTCGATGAGAATGCCGAATATTGCAGCGCAAACATTGCAACGTCAGATCCTGTCCGGCGCGTACCAGCCTGGGCAGATGCTGCCGGGGCAGCGC
>CANFED010000218.1 GCA_947445995.1 Oxalobacteraceae bacterium
ATGGGCAAGTCGTCACTGATCAACCTGCTGGTGCCGGACGCCGACATCGCGGTGCGCGAGATTTCCGCTGCGCTCGATACCGGCAAGCACACGACGACCTTCACGCGGCTCTACAACATCGGGGATACGTCGACCGCGATCATTGATTCACCGGGCTTTCAGGAATTCGGTTTGTATCATCTGTCGGAGGGGATGCTGGAGCGGGCGTTTCCGGAATTCGAACCGTTGCTGGGCAAGTGCAAGTACTACAATTGCCATCATCTGAGCGAGCCGAGCTGCACGGTGCTCGCGGCATTGGCGGCGGGCGAGATCCTCCCTTACCGGCATGCGCTGTACGTGCAGTTGCTGCATGAGTCGTCGCAGAAGTTGTATTAAGGCGAGCGCGTGGGGTGAGGTTTCAGTTACCTCACACAGTGCATTCGGTGCAATGCCCTTCGGTTATTTCACCCTACGGTTGATTGGTGCTCCGTCATGACGGTTCAGCCCACCGTCAACAGACTCAGCGCAAACTGACAACAAGTTCAGGCCTCCAGCGTGCATCGAAACGGCTTTTCGGTGCCCCAATCCTTTATAATCAACGATTCCATTTCGGCACCCGGCAGCGTTCCATCGTCGTTTTCAACTATGACCATCAAACATTTCCTGCAGTTTTCCGACCTCACACTCTCCGAGTTCGAATACCTGATCGAGCGTACCCGCTTCATCAAGCACAAGTTCAAGAAATACGAGCCGTACCACCCGCTGCTCGATCGCACGCTGGTGATGGTCTTCGAAAAAAATTCGACACGTACCCGCCTATCCTTCGAAGCCGGCATGCACCAGCTCGGCGGTGCGGCGATTTATCTGAACACGCGTGACAGCCAGCTCGGTCGCGGCGAACCGGTCGAAGATGCGGCACAAGTAATGTCACGCATGTGCGATGTGATCATGGTGCGCACTTTCGGCCAGGACATCATCGAACGTTTTGCAGCCAATTCACGCGTGCCGGTCATCAACGGCCTGACCAATGAATACCATCCCTGCCAGGTACTGGCCGATGTGTTTACGTTCATCGAACAGCGCGGCTCGATTGCCGGCAAGACCGTGGCCTGGATCGGCGACGCCAACAACATGCTGTACTCGTGGCTGCAGGCGGCCGAGGTATTTGGCTTTCATGTCAATGTCTCGACCCCGGCCGGCTACGATATCGATCCTGCGCTGGTCGCCGACAACAACACTCACTACACGCTGTTCGCCAAGCCGGCGGATGCCTGCGATGGTGCGCATCTGGTGACGACCGATGTCTGGACCAGCATGGGTTACGAAGATGAAAATAACGCGCGCCTGAAAGCCTTCGATGGCTGGATTGTCGACGCCGCCAAGATGCAGCGCGCCCAACCCGACGCGCTGTTCATGCATTGTCTGCCCGCGCATCGCGGCGAAGAAGTCAGCGCCGAGGTCATCGACGGTCCACAGTCGGTGGTCTGGGATGAAGCCGAAAACCGCTTGCATGTGCAAAAGGCCTTGCTCGAATATCTGGTGCTTGGGCGGGTTTGAAGCTCTGAACGGCACGTAGTTTGCGGCGTTCACGCGTGGGCACATGTGCCCACCCTACGGGCCTTGTTTGCGGCGTGCCCGCCCACCGGGCCGCATCCAATAATTATTGATTTAAGGAAGAGATAAAAATGAACGATATCAAGAAAGTCGTCCTGGCCTACTCCGGTGGCCTGGACACCTCGGTCATTTTGAAATGGCTGCAAGATAACTACCAGTGCGAAATCGTCACCTTCACCGCCGACCTCGGTCAGGGCGAAGAACTCGAACCGGCGCGCCAGAAGGCACTCAAGTTCGGCATCAAGCCGGAGAACATCCACATCGATGACGTGCGCGAAGAATTCGTGCGTGACTTCGTCTTCCCGATGTTCCGTGCCAATACCGTCTATGAAGGCGAATACCTGCTCGGCACCTCGATTGCCCGTCCGCTGATCGCCAAACGCCTGATCGAAATCGCCCGCGAAAGCGGTGCCGACACGATCTCGCACGGTGCCACCGGCAAGGGCAATGACCAGGTCCGTTTCGAACTCGGCGCGTATGCACTGATGCCGAATGTGAAGATCATCGCGCCTTGGCGCGAATGGGATCTGCTGTCGCGCGAGAAGCTGCTGAAGTACGCCGAAGACGCCGGCATCGCCGTCGACATGAAGCACAAGAATGGTGGCGCACCGTACTCGATGGATGCCAATCTGCTGCACATCAGCTTTGAAGGCCGTCACCTCGAAAACCCGAGCGCCGAAGCCGAAGAAGCCATGTGGCGCTGGACCGTCAGCCCGGAAGCGGCACCGGACCAGGCCGAGTATCTCGACGTCGAATACGAAAAAGGCGACATCGTTGCCTTGAACGGCGTACGCATGACGCCAGCGGTGGTGCTGACCGAACTCAATCGCGTCGGTGGCAAGCATGGCATCGGCCGTCTGGACCTGGTCGAAAACCGCTACGTCGGCATGAAGTCACGCGGCTGCTACGAAACACCGGGCGGCACCATCATGCTGCGTGCGCACCGCGCGATCGAATCGATCACGCTGGACCGCGAAGTCGCGCATCTGAAGGATGACCTGATGCCGCGCTATGCCTCGATGATTTATAACGGCTACTGGTGGTCGCCCGAGCGCGTCGCGCTGCAAACGCTGATCGACCACACGCAGCAATGCGTCAATGGCTGGGTCCGTCTGAAGCTCTACAAGGGCAACGTCATCGTGGTCGCGCGCGACTCCAAGACCGACTCGCTGTTCGACATGAAAATCTCGACCTTCGACGAAGACGGTGGTGCCTACAACCAGGCCGATGCCGGTGGTTTCATCAAGCTCAACGCCTTGCGCATGCGCATCGCGGCGATCGCCCGCGAAAAACGCGGCGCCTAAAAAAGCCCGTCACGACAAGCGGCCTGCGGGCCGCTTGCTTTTTTCATCTGCATAATCTGCACCTTGAAAGTGCCACCATGTCCAACCACTTCGATAACGTCTCCGTCACCAAAAAAGCCAACCTGTATTTCGATGGCAAATGCGTGTCGCATGCGATCACGTTTGCCGACGGCACCAAAAAAACCCTCGGCGTGATTTTTCCATCGACACTGACCTTCACTACCGGCGCACCGGAAATCATGGAAATCAACGCCGGCAAATGCCGCATCAAGTTGGCCGGCCAGAGCGAATGGCTAAGCTTCGAAGCCGGCCAGCGTTTTGACGTGGCCGGCAATTCCAGCTTCGAAATCGAGACCATCGAAACACTCGATTACGTTTGCCATTTCGGCTGACCTCAGCACCATCACGTAGGGTGGGCACAGGGTTTACCGTGCCCACGCGAATGCACCACCGACACCAGCATTAACCGGCGTCTCCGGGTCGCGCGCGTGGGCACAAAATGCCGTGCCCACCAAACTGAATTTTTTAAAACGCCGCCGTATAAATCGCCAGCGCGTCGGCCTCGGTCACTGCACGCGGGTTGTTCGTCAACAGCCGCTGCTGCTTCATCGCGTCGGCTGCCAGCATCGGTAAATCTGTGAGTGCGACACCAACATCACGCAACCGGCGCGTGACTTTCGTGGCCACCGCAAGGCGGTCCAGATGATCGATCAGGGCGGCGGTTTTGGTGGCTGCATCGGCACCGGCCGGCATCGGTTCGGTGACAATCCAGTCGGCGATATCGGCGTACAGGTGCGCGGCAGCCGGCGCATTGAAGCGCATCACATGCGGCAACACCAGGGCATTTGACAAGCCATGCGGCACATGAAAATGACCGCCCAGCGGGTACGCCAGCGCATGGACGGCAGCGACCGGCGCGTTCGAGAAAGCTTGCCCGGCCAGTGTCGCGCCCAACAGCATGGCTTCGCGTGCTGCGCGATTGCTGCCATCGGTGCAGGCGGTGACGATGTGCGCCGACAGCAGCGTCAGCGCCTTTTGCGCCAGCATGTCCGACAGCGGATTTTTCAGGCGGGCGCTGGTGTAGGCCTCGATCGCATGGACCATCGCATCAATGCCGGTGGCGGCTGTGGCGGCCGGCGGCAAACCCAGCGTCAGTTCGGCGTCGAGGATGGCCAGGTCGGCGATGAGCAGCGGCGAGACAACACCGCTCTTGGTGGTAGCGCCCGTCGTGACAATCGAGATCGCCGTGACTTCGGAACCGGTGCCGGCCGTGGTCGGCACCTGCACCAGCGGCAGGCGCGGACCGGCGACGTTGCCGATACCGTACATGGCATCGAGCGGCTGGGTCGAGGCAACCAGCACCGCGATCAGCTTGGCCACATCCATCGACGAACCACCGCCGAGGCCGACCACCAGCTCGGCGCGGGCATCCCGCGCGCGCTGCGCAGCCGCCAGCACCACCTGGTCCGGTGGGTCGGCGACCACATCGTCGATCACCTGCACCTCGAAACCGGCGGCGGCGAGACTGGCCAGCGTCGGACTGAGCAAGCCGCTGCGATGCAAAAAGCTGTCCGTGACGAGACACAGGCGCGTCACGGCAAAGCGCTTGCGCAGCAGTTCGCCGAGCTTGCGGGCCGCGCCGAATTCGACAATCAGCGACGGGACGGTAGTAAATTCGAAAGCAATGGTCATGCGGATATCCTGGTAGTCAGTCTGGAACGCGCGCTCGGGCACGCAGGGGAAAACATCATGGTCGTCACACCGACTCTAGCATCCCCGCCATCACTTCGGCGCGCACACCCGGACTGAACAAAAATCCCTGCATCTGGTCGCAGCCCATCTGCGTCAGCTGGTCGCGCTGGGCGAGCGTCTCGACCCCTTCGGCGACGACCTGTAATTTCAGCGCATGCGCCAGCGAAATGATGGTCGCGACGATGGCCAGGTTTTCGCTGCTGGTCGTCATCGCCGTGATGAAGGAGCGATCAATCTTGAGTGTGTCGATCGGCAACCGGGCAAGGTAGCCGAGCGACGAATACCCGGTCCCAAAATCATCGATGGCAACCGTCATGCCGGCATCACGCAACAAAGCCAGCTTGTCGCGCGCCAGATGCGAGCTGGCGTTATCCATGAACAGGCTTTCGGTGATCTCGATCTCCAGATGCGCACACGGATGCTGCGTCTGAATGGCCAGTACGCGCGCCACGAAATCCTTTTCACGGATCTGCAACTGCGAGACATTGACAGCGATGCACGGCACCCGCAAGCCTCGCATTTGCCAGCTGGCATATTGCCGATGCGCTTCGGCGATGACCCAGAGGCCAACTTCGACAATGAGTCCCGTGTCCTCCAGCACCTGGATGAACTGCAACGGCGACACCAGCCCAACCCCCGGCTCTTGCCAGCGGATCAGCGCTTCCATGCCGACGATGCGACCGCTGCGCAAGTCGACCTTGGGCTGATAGTGCAGCACGAATTGCTGCTCGGCCAGCGCGCGGTGCAGGCGATTTTCGAGCGACAGTTTTTCGGCAGTACGGGCATTCATTTCGGCGGTATAAAACAGATAGCGCAGCTTGGCCGCACGCGCATCCTTCATCGCCGCTTCGGCATTGCGTAACAGGCTGTCGCTGTCGCGACCATCATTGGGAAACACCGCAATGCCCGCACGCACCGACAAGCGGATCGCCTTGCCACCCATCTGCAGCGGCTCACTAAGCAGACTGGCAAGCTCGCCTTCGATCAGATGCACGACCTCGGTTTCGCTGCGGTAGTCCTTGAGAACGAAGGCGAACATGTCGGCACCGATATGCGCCAGGTAACCCGCGTCAGGCAGATAGTCACGCAATCGGCGTGACAGCAAACGCAAGACGTCATCACCGGCGGCACGACCATAAGTCTCATTGATATGGCGAAACCGCTCGACATCGATCAGCACCAGCGCGATGCGCTCGGCCGACACCGAGCTATCGTAAGGCAACAACTGGCTAACCCGGTCGAGGAACAAGGCGCGATTGGGCAAGCCGGTCAATGCATTGAAATACGCCAGGTAGTTGATCTGCTCCTCTTTGTCGATGACATCATGTGAAAACGAGATATCAGCAGCCAGTTCAGCCAGCAGGAGTTGCTCGTCGACGCTGAAGGCATCCTGTTCGCTGGCCAGCAAAGCCAGCACGCCGAACGGTTGCTGACCAATCATCAGCGGCACCACGAACGCCGAGCGATACCCTTGCTGCAGGAATGCGTTGCGCATCGGTGCCACCACACCGTCGTTTTGCAGATCGTTGCTGACCGCACCCTGCTTGTTGCGCAGTGCGCGACCTACCAGTCCCTGGCCGCTGGACAACTCGCCGTCGGCACTGAAATCCACCATCTTGAGGAACGCGGCATCGACACCGGCCCACGCCACTGGCCGCACCGCCAGCGTCACCGGGTCCAGCAAGCCGATGATGGCGCTGGTGTAATGGCCTTGCTCATGCGCGATACGGCACGCTTCATCGAGCAGCAGTTGCTTGTCATGCACGCGCAGCATCACGGAATTGATACTGCCGAGTATGGTGCGGATACGGATCATCCGCGCCAGCCGTTCTTCCTGCGCCTTGCGCTCGGACAGATCGCGAATGACGCTGGA
>CANFED010000219.1 GCA_947445995.1 Oxalobacteraceae bacterium
ACCGCACTGTTGCCGGTCAGGACGTTGTTCGCGGCGTTGCCGGTGCCGTTGATCGCCGCCGTGCCCGTCAGCGTCAAATTCTCAAGGTTGGCACCCAGCGTGTAGGCGATGGTCGACTGCACGCTGTCGCTGCCTTCGTTGGCGTTTTCCGTCACCGCATCGCCGACGTTGTCGACGACGTAGGTGTCGTTGCCCAGCCCGCCTTTGAGGGTGTCGGCACCGCTGCCGCCGTTGAGCACATTATTGCCGGCGTTGCCGATCAGGACGTTGTTGAGGGTGTTGCCGCTGCCGTTGATGGCCGCGCTGCCGGTCAGCGTCAGGTTCTCGACGTTCGACCCCAGCGTATAGGTGATGGCCGACTGCACGTCGTCCGTGCCTGCGTTGGCGCTTTCCGTCACGCGGTCGCCGACATCGTCGACCACGTAAGTGTCATCGCCCGCGCCGCCGATCAGGGTGTCGGCGCCGGCCCCGCCGTCTAGGGTGTCGTTACCGTCGCCACCGATCAGGGTGTTGGCGGCACCGTTGCCGGTGAGCACGTTGTTCTGCGCATTGCCGGTGCCGTTGATGGCGTCTGCGCCTGTAAGCGCAAGGTTCTCGACGTTGGCGCCAAGCGTAAAGGTCACCGAGGATTGCACACTGTCGGTGCCGGCGTTGGCGGTCTCGATGACAGTATCGCCAAGGTTGTCGATCAGATACAGATCGTCGCCCGTGCCTCCGGAAAACTGATCCGCGCCGGCGCCACCGTCGAGCGTGTCGTTACCGGTGCCGCCGTCGAGCGTGTCGTTCAGGTTGCCGCCCGTAATCGTATCGTTGCCGTCACCGCCGTTGATGGTGTTGCGCGCATCAAGCAGACCCATCAAGGTATCGTCGCCGCTGGTGCCGTTATAGACGAGCTTACTCGCCACGGTCGCGTAATCCCATTTCGTGCCGTCAGCGAATTCAATTCCTTCCACACAGGTCTTATTGAAGTAGCCGATGATTCGAACCGAATCGCTTTCATTGAAAACCAAAATCAAATCCATGATTTCACGTGCGATTTGCGTTTGTGCAGCGAACAAGCCAGCACCAAGCTTTAAAACGTCGATACCCTCACCAGCCGCCTCACTAATTACATCCTGCCCGTCCCCCAACTTAAAATCGTAAGTATCATCACCTATCCCACCAACCAAGTAGTCACTCCCGGTACCACCGGCGATCTGATCGTTACCTGCGCTGCCGAAAAGCCAATCATTATCAGCACCTCCATCAAGAATATCATCCACATTCCCGCCATAGAGATGATCGTCACCTGCATAACCTAATAATTGATTGCTTGTTTCAACAATCCCAAACAGTGTATTTTTGTTTGCATTTCCTACAATACGAACATAAGCAATTTGTGACAGATCATGTAAAAATCCTGTTCCATTTTCGTTACCACTTCCACTCAATGTTACTAATATCTGCTTTCCTAATTCTCCATTACCTTTTAAATTCACTCCAAATTCGTTCATCCAAGCAAGACCAGCTACCGGATCAGCTATATATTTTATATTTAATTCATTGATTACTTTGGTCACATCCAGATCAAACGTCGACGTCGTCACATTCCATTTCAATACAAGATTGTCATACAAGCTTTTATATTGTGTCTGCGCCATCAACTGTATAGAAAATTGATTCGCTAATTGGTCAAAGGTTTTCAGCAAAATGGGGGCCGCCTGCCCGTGTGGATTAGGATCACGCTCACCCCAACACCACGTGCCCAAATAGGCCTCACCAAGAAACGCTTCAAGTGTCGCAAGTTTCCTGGCATCACCAATGACGTTGCCATAAATCTTGGTGGCAGCTCGACTGTTTGGGTCGATTCCTTCTACGCCTGCCCATGCATATAACAAGGATGTCATTATGTTAGCTCGGACGTCCGCATTCGTTTCATTCGTAAAGCTTGTCACCAAAGACTGCAATCTTCCACTGGCATCGCGGGCCATTGCTTGCCGGAGGCTATGCACATTACCAAAGCCTTGTAACTCAGGCAGCGCCGCAATGGTCGGGTTAATCGTTAGCAGGTCTTGATCAACCGTTCGCGCAGTATCCGCACCAAACCAGACATCATCGACTGCGCGTGTAGTTCCATCAATACGGGTATATTGGCCCACCTGTAAATGCTGGTTACCCTGCGTATCGGTAATGGTTTGTGATGTAAAAGGAACTCCGATGCTTCGCACGCCGGCAGACTGTAACGTAAGCAACTCCGCGGCCCCCACGACTGCATTACTGTCGCTATCTTTCCAGACACGTAACTGGGCAAATGCAACATCACTAGCGTCGATTTTTCCGTCGCCATTGCTGTCAAGATCGGCCAATGCCGTAAAGCCATTAGCCGCTTTGCTACCTGTTTTGAGTAATGTGTTATTACCGAACAGTTCACTACCGTCATCGATTTTCCCATTGCCGTTTCTGTCCCAGACAAGCAAGCCATCATCTTTACCGACCCATCCTGTGGTCTCAGCAAAATGATTCCCGTCATGGTCAAAGTGAATACCGGCGGTTTTGCTGATTGTTTCGACGCCATCACCATCCAGATCAAGGATTAATGGGCTGACGGTGATTTCTGCTGTGTGGAAAGCGGATTGTAAGGAGCTGATGATGTTGCCGATAGGGTCGTAACTCCCCACTGTTTTTGACGTCAAACTAAAATGTTGCCGCCACCACAATTCAATGGGGTGAGTTAGTGGACCACTCGCAAGATCGTCAATACTGGCATAACGCATAGCATCGGCAACAAAATTTACACAATTTCTGTCCCAGCCCTCATAAACTCCAGGGTTCTGCTGTCTCTGGAAAACATAGCTCATTAAATCATTGTATTGCTGATTACTTAGATCGTATGACCAGTGCTGATCGAATACATGTGTTGTATTATCTGAAACTTCGCCTGGACCCCATAGGTTTAAATGCTCACTTGGCGCAAAACCATAACCACGCTGATTGCCATATTCATCGGTTACAACAATAAATATGTGTGGAACACCATTATCTGTACCAGAATCAATTCTTACGTCTACCTTTTGCTGCATATTAATCCCCTTTAATTTATTTCAATTTTTTTATACTGCTCTCTTTTTATTAGCTCAAATACTTTTCGATTGCCATCAATTGAAACCTTGTATTCGCGAGCGGGAAAAAAAACAACATTAACTTTCCCGTAAAAAGGATGTGATTTCAGTATTTTTTTTAATTCCACCAACAAGATATTTTGGCTTTCTTCATCAACGAATCCATAAGCGGAGATTGTCACGACGTCTCTACTTGCTGCAGTAAACACCTCTTGTTTTTCATTTTTTATAGATTTTTGTAATCCCTCTCCTAAAACTATCGCCTCTGCAGTTTCAATGTGCGATGGTTGCGATCTATTAAAAAAAAATGTTATAGAAATAAATATAACCACTAAAATAACGGCGATATATTTAATTATTTTAAAGCGATTTATCATTTATATCACTCACTTATTGTTAAATATTTCCCACTTATAAGATTGGAAAATTCCAATTCAATGCGACTTTATATTTTTCAGCAAATAATCCAAGATGAATAAATATTTATTATTGCTTCCCATAAAAATAGATTTAAAAATAAAGATATAAACAGCATCAATTACTTAATACGCACTGCGAAATTAAAGCCTGTAATAGTAAATCCTGAAAATAAAATACTAGAAAGATCATCTATTAATTAATAAAGATAAATTTTCAACTCCAAATAATAAATCCCTAAAAAATAATTAGTGACCAACCACAAAAAATATAATAAAAATTATTCAATTATTATTCATTTACTTCCTTACATTCTTAAAGCTTTTCAACAATCGATATTGCCCAACAAGCCAATGTAAATAGCATATCCATACCATTCTGATGCCATGATGTCGTCACCGCTCCCGCCCCGCCTCCGCCACCGCCTTCTGCACCGGCGACAACAAATACTCAAGCACCGTCCGCGTCCCCTGATTGATTTCCCCCACCACCTGCATCCCCGCCCCCAGCGCCAACTCCTTGCCCTGCGGACTCCTCAGCATCTGCTGATCCAGTGCAATACGGGCCTTGTACGTCGCTGATCCGCTCATTGCGTTGCCGTTATCCGTCGAACCGTTGTTATTCGCTGCACCACTCCCATTACCAGCCGCCCGGTTCGCCTCAGTCGCATCCGCACTGACCCGCACCACCGTCCCGCTCATCATTCCGTAGCGCTGAAACGGATACGTCGCCAGCTTGATTTGTGCGCGCTGACCAACTTGCACGAAGCCGACGTCTTCGTTCTTGATATTCACGTCGGCAAACAATTGTTCTCCCTGTGGCACCAGCGTCAGCACCACGGTGTCAGGCTGCACGACCGCGCCGATGGTGGTGGTCGCCAGATCCTTGATCGTGCCGGCTTGCGGTGCGCGCAGTTCCAGCAAGCCTTCGCGGTAGGTGCTTTTGTCCAGGTTTGGTTGCAGCTGGTCGAGCCGCGCACGGGTGTCGGCGAGTTCTTTTTGCAGGTCGCTGCGGTAGCTGCTGCGCAGCTGGCTCAGGCGCTGCTGCTGGGCGGCGATGGTGGCGTCGAGGGCGGCGACGGTGGCGCGCTGGGCGTCGCGGTCCTTGCTCTTTTCGAGCAGGTCGCGCTGCTTGTCGGCGGCGGCGATGCCGGCAATGAAACCATCCTGGTCGAGCTTGGCGTAGGCGTCTGCCGTGCGCTGGTAGGTGGGCAAGGTCTGCTCCAGTTTGGCCAGCGTCTCGGAAGCACTGCGGTGTTCATACCGGACCTTGATCAGCAAGGCGGCTTCCTGGTCGAGGCTGTCGCGAAAGGCCTGACGATGCGCCAGATACTGGCTGTGGACAGCAGCAAAACGTTGCGGGTCGTCGCCCGGCAGCGTGGCCATCGGCTGGTCGGCCAGCTCGGCATTGATCCGGCGCACCTGCAACTGCTGGGTCGCGAGGTCACTGGCAATCCCGCTCTTGTCGGCACGGGCCAGCGTGGTGTCGAGCCGCGCCAGTACTTGCCCGGCCTGCACCGTGTCGCCTTCGTTGACCAGCAGTTCGGTGACCACGCCGGACTCGGCCGGCTGGACGATCTTGACCAGCGTTTGCGGGGACAGCTTGCCCTCGGCAGTAGCGATGATGTCGAGCTGACCGATGGCGGCCCAGACGATCATCAGCAACACCAGCACGCAGACCGACCACAGCACGATGCGGCCGACCCGTGCCGGCGCGCCCTGCTCGATCAATTGCAACGGGTCATGCCAGCGGCTGGGCAGGCGCAGCGGGATGACGTTGCCGGGGGCCGGCAGCGTGTGGGACAACGGTAATTGCTTGGGCGAAGTCATGCGTTACCCTCCGCTTGTGGCACTGGCCGCAATGCTTGTGCACCTTTGTCGGTGAGCCGATACACGGCGTCGACCTGTAACCCCTTCGGTAACGCATGGGTGATGAACAGCATCGTGACTTTGCCTTTCAGCGCATTGATGGTCTGCGCAAAATGTTCGGCGGTAGGACCATCGAGGGCACTGGTGGCTTCATCGAAGACCAGGATCGCCGGACGTTTTAACAAGGCACGGGCAATGGCGATGCGCTGTTTCTGGCCTCCGGAGAGACCCGCGCCGCGTTCGCCGATTTCGGTCTGGTAGCCCTGCGGCTGCGCTTCGATGACGCTGTGGATTTCCGCCATCCGGCAGGCGGCGGTGATTTGCTCGAAGGTGGCGTTGGGGCTGGCCATCTGCAAGTTGTCGTAAATGGTGCCGGAGAACAGGACGGTTTCTTGCGGCACCACGCCGAAGTGGCTGCGCAGCGCGTTGGCCGACAGGTAGCGGATGTCGACACCGTCGATGAGGATGCGACCGGCACTGGGTTGATAGAACCCTTGCAGCAGTTTGGCCAGCGTGCTTTTGCCACAACCGGACGGGCCCATGATGGCGATCGCCTGACCGGGCTGGATGGCCAGCGACAAGTCTTCATAGACCAGCGGCAACTGCTCGCCGTAGCGGAAGGCGACGCCTTCAATCAGGATGCTGCCCTGACGCGTGGTGTCCCGCGCGGGCACCATCGAATACGGTTCGACGGGCGCATTCATTAGATCGCCAAGCCGGTCGATCGACAGGCTGGCTTGCTGGAATTGCTGCCACAGCCCGACCAGACGCAACATCGGTTGCGACAGCTTGCCGGCAAACATCTGGAAGGCAACCAGCATGCCGATCGTGAAGGCGCTGTCATGCATGACCGTCCAGGCACCGATGGTGAGGATCAGCAAGCTGAGGAGTTGCTCCAGCAAATTGGAGGCAGTGTTGTAGGTATTGGCGAGTTGCTTGGTATCGAAGCTGGCGGTCAGGTAACTGGCGAGATAACCGCTGTAACGGCTGTTGAGTTGCGGTTCGAGCTGCAGCGACTTGACCGTTTCGAGGCCGGCGACGTATTCGGTCAAAAAAGCCTGGTTGCGGGCACCGAGCA
>CANFED010000220.1 GCA_947445995.1 Oxalobacteraceae bacterium
AAACTAGAGACTGCCCCACGAGGATCGTTTGTTCAAGGTTCTTGAGGGGCACACCCCATTCCCCATCACGCTATTTGATTAAATCAGCCGCATAAGCCATCACGGGGTGTGACCGTACTCAATGGTCGCCAAATCCGGCAAGAAAATGGCGTTGCTGGTGCAACGCAACGATGTCCGCATTTTCGTGCCGATTGACCTCGGCTAGGCGTTGGCCCTGAACAGCGCCGGAATTTTTCTGGAGAGCTGGTCGCCAAACAGCACGCAGATCAGCGAGGCGACGATCAGGACAATGCCGCTCCATTGCCAGCGCGTGACGACTTCGCCAAGCACGATCATGCCAGTCGCCAGTCCGACGATCGGCACACCGAGGCTGAACGGCGCGACCCGGTTGACCGGGTGGCGCGTGAGCAGGCCGGTCCACAAGGTGTAGCCAAGGATGGTGCCGATCCAGCCGAGGTAGGCGGCCGATGACCAGCTGCTCAGCGGGGCATTGAGCCATTCCCAATGGCTAGCCGGCGCATCGAAGACGGCCGACAGCGCGATGTACGGCAGGATCGGCACCAGGCTGCTCCAGACCATGAACGCGATGACATCGAAATGGGCCGTTGTTCTCTGGGCCTTGCGCACGACAATGTTCGAGCCGGCCCACATGGATGCTGCTGCCAGGCAGAGCACAAATCCCAGTGGCGTACTTGCGGCTACCGCAGAGCCGTCAGGCAGCAAGTAGTTCATCGCGAAGCAACCCAGTCCCAGCGCAGCCAGTAACAGTCCGACCTTGAGCGAGCGGCCCATGCCTTCGTTGAGCAGGATGAAGCCGAACAGGGCGGTAAAAAATACCTGGGTCTGCAGCAGCACGGACGCCAGAGCCGCTGTCATGCCGACATTGAGTGCAACGAAGAGCAGGCCGAACTGGCCAACGCCTTGCAACATGCCATACGAGACCAGCCATTTCCAGTGCATCTTCGGCGGCTTGATGAACAGTAGCAGCGGGAGCGTGGCAAACGCATAGCGCAGCGCGCCGAGCTGGAACGGTGTGAAGCCGCGCAGCGCCAGTTTCATCGCGACGAAGTTGGTGCCCCAGATAAGAATGATGCAGAGCGCCGCGGTGAGATCGCGAGCGCCAAATCGGCTGTGGGTCATGAGCTTGGGTAGTTAAGAATCCCGCCGGGGCGGTTTCTTGTTGAGGGCACCAGGGTTGGGTACGTCGGTGCGAGGTGCAGAAAATTCACCGGAATTTTTCCGAGCTCAGAATAGCCGATATCGTTGCCTGCGGGTTTTATCTTTTCCCACCTGGCATACCTGCCTGATTTTAAGGCAGGGATACGGAACCGCAGTGCCATGCGGTTCGTGACGGCCGTACGTCAGTTGTCCCCAAAGTTGTCCACAGTTTTGGTGAACAACTTCTGGCCGGATGGTTGGCGCAGCGGGATCGGCTTGTCGCCATGTCAAAAGTCCTTCGGGTCGAGGTGGGTTCAGGAGGCATGGATCACGTACCATTGCCGCTGTACGTTTGCGCTGTACGCTTATGTACCCGCTTTTTCGTTGTCCACCCGATTCTTGCCAGGAGCGCCATGAAACTCGAAACTCTCGCTGTCCACGCCGGCTACAGCCCGGATCCGACCACCAAATCGGCTGCGGTGCCGATTTACCAGACGGTGGCCTACGCCTTTGATAATGCCCAGCATGGTGCCGACTTGTTCGACCTGAAAGTGCCCGGCAATATCTACACCCGCATCATGAATCCGACGCAGGATGTGCTTGAGAAGCGGGTTGCCGCGCTCGAAGGCGGTATTGCCGCGCTGGCGGTCGCGTCCGGCATGGCGGCCATCACGTATGCCATCCAGACCATCACTGAAGCCGGCGACAACTTCATTTCTGCCAGCCAGCTCTATGGCGGTACCTACAACCTGTTTGCGCACACGCTGCCGCAGATGGGCATCGAAGTACGCTTTGCCGATGCGCGCCAGCCGGACAGTTTTGCAGCGCTGATCGATGCGCGCACGAAAGCGATTTTTTGCGAATCGATCGGCAATCCGCTGGGTAACGTGACCGATTTCGCGCGACTGGCCGAGATCGCGCACGCGCACGGCATTCCGCTGATCGTCGATAACACGGTGCCCAGTCCTTACCTGTGCCGGCCGATCGAGCATGGTGCCGATATCGTCGTCCATTCGCTGACCAAATACCTGGGCGGGCACGGCACCAGCGTTGGTGGTGCGATTGTCGACAGCGGCAAGTTCCCGTGGGCCGAGCACAAGGAGCGTTTCAAGCGTCTCAATGAACCTGACGTGTCATATCACGGCGTGGTCTATACCGAAGCGCTCGGCGCGGCAGCTTTCATCGGTCGCGCACGGGTGGTCCCGTTACGAAATATGGGGGCGGCGATTTCACCAATGAATGCTTTCCTGATCTTGCAGGGCATTGAGACGCTGGCCTTGCGGATGGACCGGATTTGCGACAACACGCTGGCCATCGCCCGGCATTTGACGAAGCACCCGAAAGTGGCATGGGTGAAGTACGCCGGGCTGGAAGATCATCCGGACCATGCCTTGGCCGTGAAGTACATGAACGGACGCGCCTCCGGCATTTTGTCATTTGGCTTGCGCAGTGCGGATCAGGGCGCACCGCGCGAGGCGGGTGCCCGCGTGCTCGATGCGTTGCAACTGTTCACCCGGCTGGTCAATATTGGCGATGCCAAATCATTGGCCACGCATCCTGCCTCGACCACGCACCGGCAGCTCGATCCGGCCGAGTTGCAGAAGGCTGGCGTGTCCGAAGACATGTTGCGCCTGTCGGTCGGGATCGAGCACATTGATGACTTGCTGGCCGACCTGGATCAGGCACTGGCCGCGTCCTGATCCGTCCTCCGGACCCGGTCATCGGGAATAAAAAAACGCCGCGAACTTCGCGGCGTTTTTTATGGCGGATAGCGACCGATTACTTCGCGGCTGCTTTGGCCTTGACCTTCAGACGCCAGGCGTGCAGCAGCGGTTCCGTGTAGCCGCTTGGTTGCTCCAGTCCTTTCATGACCAGATCACGGGCCGCGCAGAACGCGTCCGAGTTCTCGAAGGCAGGTGCCATTGGCTTGTAGAGCGGATCATCGGCATTCTGGCCGTCGACCACTTTGGCCATCCGTTGCAGGGTTTCCTGTACCTGCTCTGCACTGACGATGCCGTGCAGCAGCCAGTTCGCGATGTGCTGGCTGGAGATGCGCAAGGTGGCGCGGTCTTCCATCAGGCCGACGTTATGAATGTCCGGCACTTTCGAGCAACCGACGCCCTGGTCGATCCAGCGCACTACATAGCCGAGGATGCCCTGGGCATTGTTGTCGAGTTCCTGCTGGATGTCGCTGGCGGACCAGCTCGGTTTGGCGACGACCGGGATCTGCAGCAAGTCGTTGAGCAGGCGATCGGTTTCGACGTTGGCGTCGATTTTTTCCAGTTCTTTCTGGATCGCCGTCACGTTGACCTGATGGTAGTGCAGCGCGTGCAGCGTTGCGGCAGTTGGCGATGGCACCCATGCCGTGTTGGCACCGGCTTTCGGATGACCGATTTTTTGCTCCATCATTGCCGCCATCAAGTCTGGCATGGCCCACATGCCTTTGCCGATCTGGGCGCGACCGCGCAAGCCGCAGGACAAGCCGACCAGCACATTGCTGCGCTCATAGGCCACCAGCCAGGCGCTGGTTTTCATGTCGCCCTTGCGCATCATCGGACCGGCCTGCATCGCGGTGTGCATTTCATCGCCAGTGCGATCGAGGAAACCCGTGTTAATAAAGGCGACGCGTGCGCCGGCTTCGTTGATACAGGCTTTCAGGTTGACGCTGGTGCGGCGCTCTTCATCCATGATGCCCAACTTGACTGTGTTGGCGGGCAGACCCAGCAGGGTTTCGACGCGACCGAACAGTTCACTGGCGAAAGCGACTTCGGCAGGACCGTGCATCTTCGGCTTGACGATGTAGACCGAACCGGTGCGGGAGTTGCCGATTTTCTGGCCAGCCTGGCGGCGCAGGTCGTGCAGCGCGATGGTGACGGTGACGACCGCATCAAGAATGCCTTCCGGGATTTCCTGATTGTTTCCAAACAGGATGGCCGGGTTGGTCATCAGGTGACCCACATTGCGCAGGAACAGCAGCGAGCGGCCGTGCAACGTGACCACGCCGCCGGTTGTGCCAGCGGCGGTGTATTCGCGGTCCGGATTGAGGCTGCGTGTAAATGTCTTGCCGTTGCGCGTGATTTCTTCGACCAGCGTGCCCTTGAGCAAACCCAGCCAGTTGTCGTAGGCCAGTACTTTGTCGTCCGCATCGACAACCGCGACCGAGTCTTCGAGGTCGAGAATGGTCGACAGGGCCGACTCGATCACCAGGTCATTGACGCCAGCCGGATCTTCCTTGCCGATGCCTTTGCTGTTGTCAATCTGGATATCGATGTGCAGGCCATTGTTCTTCAGCAGCACTGATGACGGTGCTGTCACTGCGCCTTGATAGCCGGCAAACTGGCTCGTGTCGGTCAGGCCGGTGACGCTGCCATCTTTCAGAGTGACGGCGAGCTGGCCGTCTTCGACGCGATAGCCGGTCGAATCCTTGTGCGAACCCTTGACCAGCGGTGCCGCGTTGTCGAGGAAGTTGCGGGCGAAGGCAATCACCTTGGCACCGCGGATTGGATTGTAGCCTTGGCCGGATGGGCCAACTTTGGTCGCGCCGTCGGTTTCCGGCAAGGCATCGGTGCCGTACAGTGCGTCGTAAAGTGATCCCCAGCGCGCATTGGCGGCGTTGAGTGCATAACGAGCGTTGAGCACCGGTACAACCAGTTGCGGGCCAGCCTGAATGGCTAATTCGGCATCCACGTTGGCGGTGGTGATGGTGACTTCGTCCGGACGTGGGACCAGATAACCGAGTGTTGTCAGCTCCGCACGATAGGCTGTCATGTCGCTGATTGGTCCCGGATGGGCGTGGTGCCATTGGTCGAGCGCCGTTTGCAAACGGTCGCGTTCGGTCAGCAGGGCGGCATTTTTTGGTGCGAGATCATGGACCAGTGCATCGAAACCTTGCCAGAAACTGGCACTGTCAACGCCGGTACCCGGCAAGACCTTGTCTTCGATAAAACGATACAGAACGGTGGCGACTTGAAGCTGATGGCAGGTGGTACGTGCAGTCATGGTATGAAACCTCACAGGTTAACAAAATTGAAAATTTAGTTGAAGAACGGACAGGCGGTGCGGCGTCTGGCCGGTACGGTATTAATTCTGATCTGATTGTTGCGCCACAAAGCTGAGCAAGTCAGTCAGTGACTGGCCTTGTCCATGTGGTGTCACGCCCAGTTCTTCCAGTGGCAAGCCGGCCCTGTTGACCCAAAAGCTCGCGTAGCCAAACCAGGTGGCACCACACACATCCCAGCAATTCCCGGAAACGAACAGGATATCTTTTGCCGGCAGACCGAACAGGTCAGTACCGAGTTGATAGACCTCAGGCGCGGTTTTGAACTTCTGCACGCTATCGGCCGACAGCAGATGCGGCAACAGCGACTGCACCCCAGCCGACTTGACGACGCCATCGAGCATCTGCGGGTTGGCATTCGACAAGATCGCCAGCTTATAGCCTTGTTGTTGCAATTGTTCTAAGACGTGACGATTTTCCGAAAACAGCGGGAGTCTGGCATATTGCCCCATCAGACTTTGCTGGGCACTGACGTCCAGTTCCAAATTCATTTTTTTGCAGCAATAGACCAGCGCGTCCTGAGTCACTTCCCAAAATGGCTTGTACATCGCACACATGGAGCGCAGCCGCGTGTACTCGATTTGCTTGTCGCGCCACATCGCTGCCAATGCGTCGCCGTTGCCAGGGAAAAGTCGCTCCGCTTCGTTTGCTATTGCGTACACATCGAACAGGGTGCCATATGCATCGAACACAATTGCTTTGATCGTCATGTGGTTCACCTTCGATTTGTGGAAAGGTCTTTATTATAAGGAAACAAAAATATTGCATATACGTTGATTGGTCATTTTATCTATGTGTTTTAGTAACAGATAAAGCCGTGTACAGGTTGCTGACTGGTGGGGTGCATCATCTGTCCTGCATTGATGATTTAGTTGTCTTCAGTAGAACGAAGGAATAGGCGGGGGCACATCGCCATCTCGGTTATGTAAAATATGTTTTGATTTACCGGCAGCAAAAAAGGATTTTTTAAAAGCAGGGCGAGAGCACTTTCAGATTCTTTTTTTTCATCGATGGGATCCCATGCCCTGTGTTGATCATTTTTTGTGCAATAAGATACTGAAGACGTAGCGTTTCAGTTAGCTTGCTAAAAAGTAATTTTGATGACATTGAGGGCTGCCTAATAGCGTAGGAAATGTTGATACTGCCAGCACCGCACTAGCGACCCGCGGAAGTGGCGTGGTATGATCCGACTCTGCCTCGATGGTGAAACTGGTAGACACAACAGACTTAAAA
>CANFED010000221.1 GCA_947445995.1 Oxalobacteraceae bacterium
ACGGCTTATCTGCTCTGCCCGGAAGCAACCACCAGCGCGATACACCGGGCGGCGCTGCAGAGCGAGGCGGCAAGACACACCGCGCTGACCAACCTGTTCAGCGGTCGGCCGGCGCGCGGCATCGTCAACCGGATCATCCGGGAGCTGGGACCGATCGGTACCGACGTGCCGGGATTTCCGCTGGCGACGGCAGCCATTGCACCACTGAGGACGCATGCTGAAAAATTAGGCAGCGGAGATTTTTCGCCGTTGTGGGCGGGGCAGAATGTGAGCGGGTGCAGGGCCGTGTCGGCGCAGGAGATGACGTTGGGACTTGCGGCGGGTCTGGTTGGGAGATCGTCCGGCTTCGCTTGAACTTGTCGCGGATTATCGGACCGGGCAATGCGACCGTGACTGGTGCATTTGGTGCAATAACCGAAGGGCATTGCACCAGCTGACGTCGCGGAGTCGGTTGCGGTCAAAAAATCAGAACCCGCCCTGCCCCGAAAACAGCGTCATCGTCTTGCCCCCAACCCAAACCCCACCCTGTGCATCCATGCTGAGGTGAATCCGCCCCGCGCGGCCCAGCCGGCCTCCCTGCGACGCAAAATACGGTGCCTCGGCGCGGCCGGTAGCCAGCAGCCACTGCGCCGTGGATGCATTGAGACTACCGGTGACAGGATCTTCGTGCACAGCACCATGCTGGTCGGTCAGGAAGGCACGTAATTCGAATGCCGCATCGCTGCCCACCGGATGGGGACCGACCACGCCCAGATCCAGACGCGTCGGATAATCCCGTTGCGGTTCCAGCGCCAGCACTGCTGCGGCCGACTCCAGCAACAGCACCATCCACCCCGGTCCGTTGTCGGCCCATTGCGCATCCACGATGGCGGTGCGATCAATGCGCAGGAAGCGCGCCATCTCCAGCAAGGCCGGTTCGGCGACCGGTCCACTGCGGACGAGCGGCGGCGCGGCAAACGCCAGCGACGATGCGCTGCGCCGGATCGGGATCAGCCCCGCGTCACATTGCTGGATGATCTCCGTTTCATGACGGGGCGTTCCACCACCCGACAACCAGGCATGACAAGCACCCAGCGTCGGATGTCCGGCAAATGGCAGTTCACGATCGAGGGTAAAAATGCGCAGACGGTAGTCGGCAAGGGGATGGTCGGGAGTCAGCAGGAACGCGGTTTCGGACAGGTTGAGCCATCGGGTGATGGTCTGCATCTGTTCGGTCGACAACGCATCGGCATCAAAGACCACCGCCAGCGGATTACCGGAAAAAGGCTGCTCGCTGAAAACGTCGACCAACTGGAAACGATGCGTCATCGACATAAGCCGCCTTTTTTAAACCGGCAGATCGAGCGACCTGCCGTTGAACAAACTTACTCCACCTGCGTCTGATGCTCGCCATCCTGGCGCTCACGCACGACACCGATGCGCGAGACCGTCTCGCCGGCTTCGCTCAGCTGCGCCATCGCCGCGTCGGCATCTTCCTTGGCGACAATGACGACCATACCGATACCGCAGTTGAAAACGCGGTGCATCTCGGCGTCAGCCACGTTGCCGTGCATCTGCAGCCAGTTGAACAGCGGCGGCATGACCCAGGAATTTTTCTGCAGCACGACCGTCAGGTGACTCTGCAATACGCGCGGCACGTTTTCGACCAGACCACCGCCGGTGATGTGCACCATGCCCTTGATCTCCATCGCCGCCATCAGTGCCAGCAGCGGCTTGACGTAAATGCGGGTCGGTGCCATCAGCGTGTCGGCCAGCGTGCGGCCATGGAAATCGGCATCGAGGTCCGGCTTGGCCATCGCGATGATCTTGCGCACCAGCGAATAGCCGTTCGAATGCGCGCCGCTCGATGCCAGTCCCAGCACCACATCGCCGGACTTGATCTTGCTGCCGTCGATGATTTTTGATTTTTCGACCGCGCCGACCGCGAAGCCGGCCAGGTCATATTCGCCGTCCGGATACATGCTTGGCATTTCGGCGGTCTCGCCACCGATGAGGGCACAACCGGCTTGCTCGCAACCAAAGGCAATGCCCTTGATGACATCGGTAGCGGTCGCGACATCGAGCTTGCCGCAGGCAAAATAATCGAGGAAGAACAGCGGCTCGGCACCTTGCACCAGGATATCGTTGACGCTCATCGCGACCAGATCGATACCGACCGTGTCATGACGATTCAGATGGAAAGCCAGCTTCAGCTTGGTGCCGACGCCGTCGGTACCGGAGACCAATACCGGCTCCTTGAATTTCTTGCTGACTTCGAACATGGCACCGAAACCACCGATGCCGGCCAGCACGCCTTCACGGGCGGTGCGTTTTGCGAAGGGCTTGATGGCTTCGACCAGCGCATCGCCGGCATCCATGTCAACACCCGCATCGCGGTAAGAAAGTGAAACGTTTGCAGGGGTACTCATGATGTGATTGGCAGCGAAGGCGTTAAAATAGGCGGTTGAAACAAAGGTCATTGCGAACCATGACCTTTGCAGAAGCCGCCATTTTATCAAACCGCGCCCCCGAGCTCCCAGTTCATGACAATTTCTTTCTACCAGGCTAGCTAGACCCCGATGGCAGTCATCCCTGACCCGACCCCTTACTGCCCGCCAATGCGCCAGATGCTGCTCGATTTGCCCGGCGAAAAACCGCAGAATCTCGACAACTTCGAGCCTGGCCGCAATACCGAATTGCTGGCCTTGCTGAGTCAGCATGCGTATGGCGACAAGCTGCCGCTCAGTGCGCGCTTCGTGTATTGCTGGGGTGAAGCCGGTGCCGGCAAAAGCCATTTGCTGCACGCGCTCAACACCACCGCCAGCACGCGGTTGATCAGCCCGGCATCACCGCCAGCCGACTTCATCCACACGCCCGATATCGGCTTGTACCTGCTCGATGATTGCGATCGCCTGTCCGACGAATTGCAGATCGCCGCGTTCGGCCTGTTCAACCAGATCCGCGAATACGGCGGCGCACTCATTTCCAGCGGTGCGTTGCCGCCCGCCCGACTCGACTTGCGCGAAGACTTGCGCACCCGGCTGGGCTGGGGCCTGATTTATGAAGTCCACGGCCTCACTGATGACGAAAAAATTGCCGCCCTGACGCTGGCTGCCCGTACCCGTGGTTTTGCACTCGCAACCGGCGTGTTACCCTATCTGATCACCCACTTCCGGCGCGACATGCGCTCCCTGTCCGCAATGCTCGACGAACTGGATCAATACTCTCTCGAGACGAAGCGACCAGTCACCCTGCCGCTGCTGCGCGAACTCCTGCAACGTGAATCACGCGAACAAGAAAGCACCCTGTCACCATGAGCAATCTGGCCATTTTCGACCTCGACCATACGCTCTTGCCGCTCGACTCCGATTACGAGTGGGGCCAGTTCATTTGCCGTATCGGTGCCGTCAATGCGGAGGCCTTTGCCAAACGCAATGCGACCTTCTTTGCGCAATATCAGGACGGGTCGCTGGACCCGATCGAATATCTCGAATTCGCTTTCGGCACGCTGTCTGCCTTTCCACGCAAGCAGCTCGATGCATGGCACCGGCAATTCATGGACGAAGTGATCGCGCCGGCGATCCGCCCCGCTGCGCTGGCACTGGTGCGGCAACATCAGGATGCCGGTGACGAAATCCTGATCATCACGGCGACCAACCGCTTCATCACGGCACCGATCGCACAGGCATTCGGCGTGACCAACCTGATTGCCGCCGAAGCCGAACACGATGCCGACGGCGAATTCACCGGCAAATCGCGCGGCACACCACCGTTCGGTCCCGGCAAGGTCACCAACCTCGGCATCTGGCTGGCAGCCACGCAACGCCGGCTCGAAGACTTCGACACCAGCTACTTTTACAGCGATTCGCAAAACGATATTCCGCTGCTGTCGCTGGTGACGCATCCGGTGGCGACCAATCCCAATGCACTGCTGGCCGCGCATGCCCATGCGCAGGGCTGGCCCACCCTTGACCTGTTCAGTGTTCCCGCTCAATGATCACAAAATTCTTCCGCCGCATCCTTGGCAGCAAATCCAAACCGGTCGACCGCACCGTCCCGGTCATGCTGAGTCAGAAAGAACATGGCATCGATCCGAAGCTGGTGTCGTCGAATGCGATCCGTGTCACGCAAGGCCTGCAACAGGCCGGCTTCAAGGCCTTCCTGGTCGGTGGCGCGGTCCGCGACCTGCTGCTCGGGATCAAGCCGAAAGACTTTGACATCGCCACCAATGCGACGCCGGATCAGGTCAGAAAACTGTTCCGCCGGGCCTTCATCATCGGCCGCCGCTTCCAGATCGTGCACGTGATGTTCGGCCAGGATTTGCTGGAAGTGACGACCTTTCGCGGGTCTTCGATGGAAGCTGCGCCGAAGGACGAGCACGGCCGCGTACTGCGTGACAATACCTTCGGCGAGCAGCACGAAGATGCAATCCGGCGCGACTTCACCATCAATGCGATGTACTACGATCCAGCGACCCAAACCGTACTCGATTATCACGGCGGCATGGCCGATATCCGCAACAAGACCTTGCGCATCATCGGTGTGCCGGAAGAGCGCTATCGCGAAGATCCGGTGCGTCTGCTGCGCGTGGTGCGCTTCGCGGCCAAGCTTGATTTCACCATCGATGCTGCCACCGCTGCGCCGATCAAGACGATGGCACCGCTGATCAACAACGTGCCGGCAGCACGCGTGTTCGACGAAATGCTCAAGCTGCTGATGAGTGGTCATGCGCTGGCGTGCCTGCATCATTTGCGCAAGGAAGGCTTGCATCACGGCTTGCTGCCGCTGCTCGACGTGGTGCTGGAACAGCCGCTGGGCGAAAAATTCGTCCGGCTGGCGCTGGCCAGTACCGACGACCGCATCAAGCAAGGCAAACCGGTGTCGCCGGGCTTTCTGTTTGCGTCCTTGCTGTGGCATCAGGTGCTCGAAAAGTGGACCGCCTATCAAGCCGCCGGCGAAGCCTCGATCCCGGCGCTCCATCTGGCCGCCGACGATGTGCTCGACAACCAGACCGAGAAGCTGTCACTGCAACGCAAGATTGCCTCCGACATGCGCGATATCTGGGCCATGCAACCGCGCTTCGAGCGTCGCACCGGCAGGGCTCCCTACAAACTGCTGGAAAATCTGCGCCTGCGTGCCGGCTACGACTTCATGCTGCTGCGTTGTGCCTCCGGTGAAATCGATGCCGAACTCGGTGAATGGTGGACCGATTTCATGGAAGGCGACGCCGGCGCTCGGGAACAACTGCAAGTACAAAAACCTCGTAGCAACGAGTCGGCCGGCGCGCCCAAACGCGCCAAGCGCCGTGGCGGACGTGGCCGCGCCAAGCCGGAAGACGGTGCCAGCGGAAACGCCGAGTGACCATTGCGTATGTCGGCCTCGGTGCCAATCTGGGCAACGCGCGCGATACGGTAGAGCGCGCGCTGCTGGCGATCGATGCCCTGCCCGCGACCAGGCTGAGTGCACAATCGAGCCTGTTTCGCAGTGCGCCGGTCGATGCGATCGGCGACGATTTCGTCAATGCCGTTGCCCAACTCGACACCAGCCTGACTGCACCGGCCTTGCTGGCGCAATTGCAGCAAATTGAATTGGCGTTCGGGCGGGAGCGGCCGTTTCCGAATGCGCCGCGCACGCTCGACCTCGACGTGCTGTTATTCGGCAGCGAACAGCACCAGACCACAACGCTGACGGTGCCGCACCCGCGCCTGACGCAACGCGCCTTCACGCTGATCCCGCTATTGCAGCTCGATGCATTGATCAACATCCCTGGCTACGGACCGGCGCACACGTTCGTCGTCGCCGTCGCCGGGCAAGTCATACAAAAAATTTAGCACCGGTCGTGCATGGACAAACTCGTGCGACTGCTGTCCGATGGTGATGTGATGGGTGGACTTTCTTCTTGAGATCATGAATTTCGATAAATACAATTACATCGTTGTTGAAGGTCCGATCGGTGTCGGCAAATCCTCGCTGGCCCAAAAGCTCGGCGAACATTTCGGCGCACAACTGCTGCTCGAACGTCCCGAAGAGAATCCTTTCCTGGAGCGCTTCTACCGCGACGCCGAACGCTATGCGTTACCGACGCAGATGTTCTTCCTGTTCCAGCGCATGAACCAGCTGCGCGACCTGGCGCAAACGGATTTTTTCAATGCGTCGCTGGTGTCCGACTTCCTGATCGACAAGGACCCGCTGTTTGCCCGCCTGACGCTTGGCGATGACGAACTCAACCTGTACCAGCAAATGTACGACCACCTGCATCCGCAAGCACCGGTGCCGGATCTGGTGATCTATCTGCAAGCCGAGCCGGCCACGCTGATCGAGCGCGTGCGCAAGCGCGGCGTCACGGTCGAGGCAGGCATCTCGGAAAATTACCTGACGCGCGTCTGCGAAAGCTACAGCCGCTTTTTCTATCACTATGATGCAGCGCCGCTGTTGATCGTCAATGCCGACCACTTCAATCCGA
>CANFED010000222.1 GCA_947445995.1 Oxalobacteraceae bacterium
CCAGCACCACCGAGATGCCACCCATCTTGCCGGTCAGGACCACCGGGTCCCAGATCGCTTCGCCATAAATCACCACCGTCGCTGACGTCACCAGCACCGCCACCAGCGCCAGCAAACCCATCGGCACCGGCAAGCCGATCGCCTGCCCCAGTGCCTGATCGCGCTGGCTGCGCGCAAAGCGCGTGAAATCCGGAATGTTCAACGCCAGCGTGGCCCAGTAGCCGACCATCGCGGTCAGGGATGGCCAGAACACCAGCCAGAATTGACCGGCACGCTTGCCGCCTTCGACAAATGCCGACGGCGTCGCCAGCATCGGACCGAATCCACCCGCCTTGGCATAGGCCCACCAGACCAGTGCGATGCCCGACAGCAGCAGCAACGGTGCCGCCGCCGTTTCCATCCAGCGAATCGAATCGGTGCCCTTGGTAATGAAATAAATATGCAGCGTCCAGAACAGCAGGAAACAGAACAGCTGCCCGCCGCTAATGCCCAGCAGCGGCAGTGCACTGCCCTGCAACGCGTTGCCGCTGATCACGTTGAGAATCGTGTAAATCGCCTGTCCGCCCAGCCAGGTCTGAATGCCAAACCAGCCGCAGGCAACGATGGCGCGCAAGATGGCCGGCAATTGCGCACCGCGCACACCGAACGACGAACGCGCCAGCACCGGATACGGAATCCCGTGCTTGGTACCGGCATGACCGACCAGCACCATCGGCACCAGCACGATCAGGTTGCCCAGAAAAACCGTCAGCACCGCTTGCCACCAGCTCATGCCCTCGCTCATCAGGCCGGAGGCCAGCATGTAGGCCGGCACGGAGACGGCCATCGACACCCAGAGGGCAGCATAATGGGTTGCCGTCCAGGTGCGTTGCGCGGGGCTGGTCGGTTCGAGATCGGCGTTCCACAGGGGATTGGACGCGGTGCGGTTGGACATGACGGTAGCCGGTTAAGAAGACGGCGCTCATGGTAGTTGATCGCCGGGCTTCCGTGCGGCGAATTACAGCATCAATGTCACCGAGTGCAGGATTAATCCGACCAGCCCGCCGACAACCGTGCCATTGATCCGGATGAATTGCAGATCGCGGCCGACGTATTGCTCGAACTTGCGCGAGACGGTCTCGCCATCCCACTGCCGGATCACCCGCTCGACCAGTGACGCGATGGCACCACGGCGCTTGACCACGGCGTCTGCGGCGAACGTGCGCAGCCAGTCATTAAGCTTGGTGCGCACCGCGTCGTCGCTCACCAGTGCCGCGCTGACCGCCTGCAGCGCCTGCGCCAGTCCGGCCGCGATGCGCGAATCGGTCGCCGCAACGTCATCGAGCAGACGCTGGCGCAAATCAAGCCAGATCTGATCGATATAGTTGCGAAACACCGGATGCTGCAAGCCACTCTGCACCAGCGCCGCCATGCGCACTTCATAGTCGTCAGAGACGCGCAATTGCGCCACCAGTTCTTCCACCGACTCCTGGAAGCGCTCGCGCCACTGGCTGTCCGGCTGCTTCATTTCTTCCAGCACCTGCTGCAAGCCATTGAGCAAACGCTCGAAAAACTGGTCATCGAAGACGCGTGGCATCCAGCGCGGGCTGTTGTCATGGATTTTCTGGCGGATGAAATCCTGGTTTTTTTCCAGCGCGCCGGCCACCATCACCAGCAAATGATCGAACAATTCCTGATGCCGCCGATCCGCCACCAGGATCGTCAGCATATCGGCCAGCAACGGCGCAAAGCGCACGTGTTCCACCAACCGGTCAATCCGGCCGTGAATAAAGCGGCGGATATCGTCATCCTCGACCAGTCGCAAGACCGTTGGCAAACCCTCCGACAACTGCCGCGCCACGGCCTCACTGTTGGCCGGCACGGCCAGCCAGCGCGACGCCGCACCGGCAAAATCAATCCGTCCGAACTCCGCACTGACGACCGCCTGCGTCATGAAATTATGTTCGAGGAAAGCGGCAATGCTGACGCCGATCCGGTCCTTGTTTTTCTGGATGATCGCCGTGTGCGGGATCGGCAACCCGAGCGGATGACGGAACAGCGCCGACACCGCAAACCAGTCGGCCAGCGCACCCACCAGGGCGGCTTCGGCAAAGGCACGGACAAACCCCAGCGCCGGGTGCAGCAGTTCGTACTTGCGTGCCAGCACGAACACGACGGCCATCAGCACCAGCAAGCCAGTCGCGATGCGGCGGATTTTGTTGAGAGGAGCAAGCGGATCGGTTTCGGACATGGGCGGGGAACCTTGATAAGACAGACAAAGGGCCGCAACAGACGGACAACCACACCATACAACGACTCGGCCGGCATGGAACCAGCTGAATGCATTTGCTACTCATCACGCATTCGGACTTCAACTGACACACGACTGCGTTGATTGAAATGTCCTTTGATTACCACTTGCAGGGATGTGCCATGTCAGTTCAACGAAATTTGCGCTACCGCTTTCATCAAGTCTTCGGGAGTAATGCATCCAGTGACTCTTTAACTCCCATCCCAAAAAGATCCGCTGTTGCTGATAGACAAAAAGCCAAAGAGGATAAAGCAAATTATTTTAAAAACAGGGAATACAGAAAAAATCCGGTATCCGAGCTGTCAAATAAAAAATACTTGCTCCGTCATGGCTGGGGCGTAGGCAATATTCGCAAATACGGCTTATTGAATCAATCGAAGATTTCAGGACAGTGGAAACTGTTTTTTTATACGTATCGGACTAAGGATCAAGAGATAGGATGTGCTGCGCGCGAAGGAAGACCTATTGATAAATTAATTGACGATCGCAGTAAATTTTCGAGAGCAAAACCAGTTACCGAATTTGAAACGCGCCACATCAGCAGGGATAAGCCGACATTCCCGAAAAATTTGGAAATTATAGCGAATAATATAAATCAAGTAGATGGACACGAATACCAAAATAAATTTTTGGAAAAAGTAGGTAGTGCGACATCAGAGGAAATACCCAACTATGTTGAATTAATCGATCCAAAACTCAAACCACCGTTACTGGGTCTGCTGAGCGACATTAGTAGAACTCTGAAAAGAAAAATAGACGCAGAACCAGCAGCTAAAAATCCACGGATTCCGGGAAAAACTCCTCTGGCAACGAATTACATGTTGATGCTCTCGTTTGCGATACACAGCGCTTGCAAGGACGAGTTCAATACTACGGCAGCAGGAAAAGCGAACCAAATTTCACAGGCGAGTATTGTAGGTGCACTGAATCACTTGATGACATTACCGCTTCTGGAATCGGTCATTATCGCCAAGCAGCACACAGACGAGGCCGATTCCGCGGTCAGACTTGCCAAGCGACTTGCCTGGCGAATTGCCTACAAAATGGCAGCGACGCCAATGGGCTTCGACATGCTAAAAAAAATCAACAAGGACACAAGTGAACAGCAATATACCAATCCGCCTCTGCCTCCGACAATTCCACCCCTCCCCGAGGATGCCTCTGAGCATGAAATAGCACAAGTCGAAGCAACAAAAAAAGCGGCAGCGGAAGCCGCACCGGAAATCGCACGGCAAAACCGAATAAACTTGCGACGTGACGAAAGCTTACGTCTATTCATGCAAGGCGCAGACGCAATGCTTCAGCAAGAAGATCCGCAACTGCTAAACAATATCGATCCGGCTTCCCTGCTGGTCTTTTGCAGAGACACCCGTCGGGATAGTGAACCACGATCCAACTCGCTACTTGTCAACGCGCTGCCGGGACTGCAAAGGATATTGGCAACAAACGAACTGAACACCACCGATGTGTCGAACACGACCGATGAACTGAAACCTGGCTGGACAGAAAGTGTGCATGCTATCCCCGGACTCCACAGCCAGCTATTGTGGGCCGCCAATGCACTGCGAAACGGATTCCTCAGCAATGCCGGCGGCACGCCATTTGATAAAGCCAATAAACGCCTGCAAAAAGTAGCGATGCAAGTGATCCGCGGATTGAGAAATCAGAACCATACAGATACAACGGAAATAAACCGCCTGAGAACTTTCGAAAAAGAAAAAGCACAGTCTGCCTTGCCGAGAATATTTAAACGCAATAGAGGAAAATCACCTTTTAACAGAAGCGTAAAAATTGGCATTGCTGCAAATAGTGTCTTGTTGCAGCGCGAGAAAATGGTTGCGGCATTACGCTTGCTCGATAAAATATTATCAAAAAAGCTACCGGACGGCATTATAGATGACAATGGTAATTTTAATGGCAACGCATTTAATTGCATGGAGAATAGAAAATTCTCGTTAGATAAAATTGCTCAAATTATTTATGTTCGGGCGTGGGCTTCGACTAACATTTCAGAAATTCTTGATGGCCGCCCGCTTTCGGATGGCGTGGCAAACAAATTATATACTGACAAGTACCTTCAAGATTTAATGGGACTCAAAGATCTCCCTCCAGTCAATGCTAGAAGTAATTTTCATAACCTAAAAGAGCTCCTTAAAGATATTGTAAAAGAACCATTAACACCAACAGTTATTAAAGGTTTTTTTGACGACGTTGATCCCGCTACGATATCCAATAATGCTCCCGCCCAAGGCGACAGAGTTGAAGAAGAAACTGTTTTAACCAAAGATATTCCGGATGTGCAAAATATCAATCACATGCCCCTGAAGCAATGCCTCGCGGCCTTCGATCGTGCGATAAAGCACCTCCTGAATGGATCTGACCCCGTAACAATTGGGCCAGATGAACTCCTCGACCGCTCTGCCATTGCCACACATCTCAAGAATCAGACACAACGGATGCGACTGGCCTCGTCCATCAAATTCAGCGATGGTGCCGCCATCGGAATCGGGATCTCGGGACTGACTGCCGTCGTCGCCCGCGTCTTCATGGGAGGACTATTCGGCGTACGTGCCAACTTCAGTTATCGGCGATCTCGCATTGCGACGGTGGAAATTGGCGTCAATACCACCAGCGGTTTTGCCCGGTTCGGCACCGAAACCAACCATACCAACCGCAGCGGCGCGGGTGGCTCGGTCGGTTGGTCATTCGCCAAATTGAGGAATCTGGTCGTGGGTACGGGCGCTTATGCCGATGGCAAGCTCATTTATGATCCGGGCAAATTTACCGGCGTGGCATTGCGACTGGACCGGCTGGGGGCAGACATTACCGGACGTGAGGGGCAGATTCCCGGTGTCGCCGGCGACGCGAACATGACCGTTGATCTTGGCGAGGTCGTTGAACAGGTCATCAATGGAAGCCAAACAAATCACGGATTGCTGCGAGAACTGCTTGAAAACCGGCCGCAGCTTTCCGTCTGCTGGGTCGACGAAGGAGATAGCACGACGCGGGATAGTGGCCATATCGCACAGGGCGGCGTTCTGGTTGGCGCTTTTGCCAACGGCGTCGGTGTTGGTTCGGCCGCGTCCCTCGCGCGAACCCGGAAACACCAGGAGCAGGATTACGAAGAACAAACCGGCGCACTCCGGTCACGCGCCATAGTCCGTGGCGACCGGACCAGCGTGAACGGAAGTGCCACCGCACTTGGTGCCGTCAATCTGGCCAGGATCAGCGGGGAACCGATCGTTGCCAATGAAACCGTCGCGATCGGCGAAGTACTCGGTGCGGATGCAGAAATCTATCGCGATGGCAAAAGGGCAGAAATACGGACGATCGAATATCAGGGCCAGATTCAGCCACGGAGCTTCAAGCTGATCATCCATGCCAACGCGGAAGGCTTCGCCAGCAGTGTCGAACCGAATCTCCAGGAATGGGCACAACGTTTTGTTCAGGTCAAGGAGCCCCATAATTATTTCTATGACGACAATGCCCCTGGAGAGAACAAAATGCAGAGGCAGTTGAATGCCACCGGCGAGCAAGCCGGCATCATTGTGGACATGATCAAGGACATCCGGGAAAACGCCGATCCGAATACCAGCTATGTCGAATACCTGGAACTTGAGGAAGCCACATGCATCGAGATCAACCGCTATCGGCACATGGCGACGATGGCCAAACTTGCCGGTCCACAAGGTGAGAAGGAGCGGGAGATCCTGGAAGAGGCCGCCGAGCGCTTGCTCAACGATCCCACCAGCTATGTCCGGCGTTTTCTTTTTACCAGCACGACCAGGGTGGCCGACGAGGGACGCCAGATCAATCTGGTCGGCAGCTTTTATTCAACGACTCAGGTCACGGAAACCGTCATGCGCGACGGCTACACTGGATAACATCCCGCCCCGACAACGCCCGCAAACCAACAGGGATAAGGATGTTTCCGGAAAGTACTATGAAGAAGAAGTAACCATAAGTTACTCTAACAAAACCGTTTGTTTCAGCGTGTCGTCTGGATCTTTCATCGAGCAGACTCTCTCGGCCGGCAACGACTGCGGAAATTGTTTTCAAGAGGACCACTGATGGCGCTTTTTCATCCCTCCCTGTTGCTGTGTGTCGAACCGTCACCGCTGCTTGAGCG
>CANFED010000223.1 GCA_947445995.1 Oxalobacteraceae bacterium
GATGAAATAGGCGGCCATGCCCTTGGCCTGATGCAGCCCGGACAGCCGCAGTCCGGCACCGACCGTGATGAGGCCGATGGCAATCGCGGCATTGCCGATGCGCGATAGCGTGGCACCGATGAACTCGGGAATCGGCACGCCGGCGAAGTTGAATGCCAGACCCAGTACCGTCGACAGCAACAGCGGATTTTTCATCAGTTCGCGCAGCAGACCACCCTTGCGATGAACCAGTGCGTGCACTGCCGCGACATTGCACAGCGGGACAGAAAAACCGATGATCAGCGCCATCAGCGCCGTGCCGGTATCGCCACCGAGCCGTGAGGCGACCGCCAGCGCGATGTAGGAGTTGAAGCGGAAAGCGGTTTGCACGCCGGACTCGAAGAGCATCGGTCCGGGCCGGAACAAGGGCTTGGCCAGCCAGCCAAGAGCCACACCGCACAAGCAGGTCAGCAAGGCGACCTGCAGCATCTTGCCGGTGCTGGCAAAGTCGAGTGGCGCGCGCGCGGTGGCGTAAAACAGCAGGCTCGGAAAGAGCACGTAGTACACCAGCTTTTCGAGACCGGCCCAGAAGGCCGGCTCCCAGCGGGTAATGCGATACAGCACCAGACCCAGCAGGATCAGCGTGAAATCAGGCAGCAGCAGAAAGGCAAGAGACATGGACGATCGATCAGGGTTATTTCAGCAGACCCGCCAGTTCGACAGCGGTCTTCACGTTCATTTTGTCGAAGATGTGGGCGCGATGGACTTCGACCGTGCGCATGCTGATGCCAAGCTGGTCGGCGATGACCTTGTTCATTTTGCCGATCAGGATCAGGTCCAGTACTTCGCGCTCGCGGGCCGACAAGCTGTCGAGCCGCAGTTGTACCAGCGCCCGCACGCCGGCTTCGCGCGAGGCAGCCAGTGCTTCTTCGACGCGGTCGATCAGCTTGTTGTCGTTGAACGGTTTTTCAAAGAAGTCAAACGCACCGCGCTTGAGGCTGTCGACAGCCATCGGCACATCGCCGTGGCCGGTCAGGAAAATGACCGGCAGCCGATGGGTCAGCTTGCGCTTGGCCATGATGTCGAACAGCACCGCGCCGCTGGTATCAGGCATGCGAATGTCGAGCAGCACGCAGTCACCGACCGGATCGAAGGCGACCTGGTCAACCGCCGCCAGAAAAGCGTCGGCACCGTCATAGGCTTTGGCGCTGATGCCGCGCGAACGCGCCAGCCAGCTCAGCGAGTCGCGGATCGCTTCTTCATCATCGACGATATGGAGCATCGGAAATCCTGTTTCTGAAAGTGGTCGCCGTCATGTCGGCATCAAGGTCGCCAGTTCGTCGTCAGCGAACGGCAAGGCAAACCGGAAAATCGTGCCGCCGGCGGGGTTGCTCACATGCGTCAGCCGACCGCCGTGGAACTCGATGGCGGTACGGCAAATGTTGAGGCCCATCCCCATGCCTTCCGATTTGGTCGAAAAGAACGGCGAGTATAGCCGCTCTGCAACATTTTCCGGTATGCCGTGGCCCTGATCGATAATCTCGGTCAGCACGGCGGCATGGCCCGCCGCCGTCAGGGTGCGGCTCAGACAGATGCGTAGCAGCCGCTGTCTGGCCGGCATTTGCTGCATCGATTCGATCGCGTTGCGGGTCAGGTTGAGCATGACTTGTTCGAGCAGGACGCGGTCACCCAGCACGACCGGCAAGTCGGCCGCGACGCTGATGACGATTCTGGTGACCGACGGTTGGGCCTGCAAGGCAATCAGGGGTTCTAGCGTATCGAGGATGGCACCCATGCTGACGGCTTCGCGCAGCGGTTCGCGCTGCTTGACGAACGCATGCACGCTGCGAATGATCTGGCCAGCGCGCAGTGCCTGGGCGGCGGCTTTTTCGAGCGCCGGCTTGAGCAGCGCGCGGTGGTCGTCGCCGCTGCTGGCCGGGTCACTCAACAGGTTGAGCGCGCCGGTGGTGTAGCTCGAAATCGCCGCCAGCGGCTGGTTCAGTTCATGCGCCAGCGTCGACGCGATCTCTCCCATGCTGGCCAGACGTGCACTGGCCTGCAGTTTTTCTTGCTGGCGCAAGTTGAGGTCTTCGGCTTGCTTGCGCTCGGTGATATCGAGGATGGAACCCATCCAGCCGGTCTGCTTGCCATCGAGGTCGCGCAAGGCCGATTCAAAAATCAGGACCGGAAAGCGTTCGCCATTGGCGCGCTGGAAAATGGTCTCGAAGCCTTTCTGGGTGACCGTCCCGGCGATGACTTCAGCAAAACGTTTTTCGTAATCGCGCGTTGCTTCCGGTGCCCAGTACGCCATCGGCGGCAACTTGCCGAGCATGCTTTCGGCCGGCATGTCGACCATTTTGCAGAAGGCCGGATTGGCGTACGTGACGCGGCCCTCCAGGTCGCGCGCGCGCAAGCCGGTTACCAGCGAGTTTTCCATGGCGGTACGAAAGGCTACCTGTTCGCGCAAGGCCCCTTCGGTAGCGAGCCGGCGGTTGATGTCGCGCCACAGCGCCCACAGGCTCCAGACCAGTCCCAGCGAAAGCGCGATGACCGAGCCCATCAGCAGATTGGGTAGCAAGCGCGGTGAACCCTTGACGCTGTTGGTGCGCAGCGTCACGCTCTGGCCGCTCAGGTCAAGTGTGCGCTGGTGGGTATAGACGCCGCGTCCGGGGCCGCCGGAGGCACGGCGGGCGATCAGTTTGTCATCGATGTCGAGCAGGTCGATCTGGTTTTCCTGGGCAAACCACCACGGCACCATCTCTTCGAGAATGCCACTGGCGTAGTACGACAGCATCAACGAACCGCTATATTTTTTGCCGGCAAACATCGGCACGAAATAATCGAACAGCACTGCTCGGGCTGAACCTGCTCCCGCGATCGGCCGGCTGTAGCTCGGCACCTTGCTATCGATCGCGTGGGCCAGGGCTTCTTGCGCAGCGAGCGGCCATTGCGACAGATCGCGTGCCAGATCGGCATAGTCGGTGCTGGCGATGGCATTGCCCTCGGCATCGAGCCAGGCGATCCGTTTGATCTCCCGGCTACCGGTCAGTAGCGTCGCGGCGCGCTCATTGAATTTTTGCGGCTGCAACTGGCCATCGAGGATTTCGGTAGAGATCAGTCGCAGGCTTTCGTTATTGCGATCGAGCTGGAAGCGGATGGTTTGCTCGACCCACAAGGTGTCGGCGATCAGCTGTTCCTGGCGCTCGTTGCTTTCCATGCGCTGGGCTTGCCACGGCAAGCCGGTCAGGATGCCCAGGAATAACAGCACCAGCACACCCGGCAGCACCCAGCGCCATGTCTGGCGGCGCGCTGCGGCGAGCGGTTTGAATAAGGAGGGCAACGGCGTCATGGTCAGCACATCAAAATCGGGACTTCAGTGTAGCCGAGCGTCACTGCGGTTATCCACAGTTGATTCGGAACGGGGCGGTCGCGACAATACTCAGACAAAAATTCACCCGATGAATCACCCAGGAGATCTCATGCAACGACGCACATTCACCTTGTCCACGCTGGCCATGTCGGCAGTCTTGCTCATGTCTGGCCCTGCGATGGCGCAAACGCCGATTGTCATCAAGTTCAGTCACGTGGTGGCCAACGATACGCCCAAGGGCAAGGCGGCGGAACGTTTCAAGGAACTGGTCGAAAAAAATCTGAAAGGTCGCGTCAAGGTCGAGTTGTATCCGAACAGCACGCTGTACAAGGACAAGGAAGAACTCGAAGCATTGCAGCTCGGTGCGGTGCAGATGCTGGCACCGTCGCTGGCCAAGTTTGGTCCGCTCGGTGTCAAGGAATTCGAACTGTTCGACCTGCCGTACATTTTTCCGGGCAAGGACGTCTTGTATCGCGTCACCGAAGGTCCGATCGGCAAGGACCTGTTCAAGAAGCTCGAATCCAAAGGCATCACCGGCCTGGCTTTCTGGGACAACGGCTTCAAGGTCATGTCGGCCAACAAGCCACTGAAAACGCCGGCTGATTTCAAGGGCCTGAAAATGCGTATCCAGTCGTCGAAGGTACTCGATGCCCAGATGCGCGCATTGGGTGCGAATCCGCAAGTGCTGGCATTTTCCGAGGTCTACCAGGCGCTGCAGACCGGCGTAGTCGACGGCACCGAAAATCCGCCTTCAAATCTGTACACCCAGAAAATGCATGAAGTCCAAAGCAATGTAACGGTGTCAAACCACGGTTATCTGGGCTACGCCGTCATCGTCAACAAGAAATTCTGGGATGGCTTGCCGGCCGATGTGCGCACTGGTCTTGAGGCCGCCATGAAGGACGCGACCAAGTACGCCAATGCGATTGCGCAGCAAGAAAATGACAAGGCGCTTGAAGCAGTACGCAAGACCGGCAAGACCGATGTCTACGTCTTGAACGATACCGAGAAAGCCGAATGGCGCAAGGCCTTGCTGCCGGTTCGCAAAGACATGGAGTCGCGCATCGGCAAGGATCTGATCAATTCCGTGGTCAAGGAAGCCGCGACGCTCGGCTACAAGTAATTGCACGGCAGTCTGAAATAACTGGCGAGATGCAGTTACGTAGTTACACAGTTACACAGTTATGCAGCGGGACACTCGTGCCGCTGCAGCTTTCCTCGCGCATCACAATAAAAATAGTCATTTGCCCGGAGTTATCCCATGAAATTGCTCGACCATCTTGAGGAGTGGCTCATCGCCGCTCTGATGGCGTCGGCCACCGTGATCATTTTTGTCGCTGTGGTCCACCGCTATCTGTCCGGCTTGCCGATTCCCTACGTGCAGGATTTTCTGATCAGCCTCAATACCAGTTGGGCGCAGGAACTCTGTATTTACCTCTTTGTCTGGATGGCCAAGTTCGGTGCTGCCTATGGCGTACGTACCGGCATCCACGTTGGCGTTGATGTCCTGATCAACCAGCTCAACACACCCTGGCGCAATAAATTTGTCGTCTTCGGCTTGCTCGCCGGTGCCACGTTTACGGGTATCGTCGGCACGCTGGGAGCGAGCTTTGTCTACCAGATCGCGCAGCATTCCAGTACCTCCGAAGTGATGGAGGTGCCGATGTGGATCGTCTATCTGGCCGTGCCGCTGGGGTCGTACCTGATGTCGTTCCGCTTCCTGCAAGTGACATGGGCCTTTATCAAGACCGGCGAATTGCCCAAGCATGACCATTCGTTCGTCGAAGGTCTCGAAGAAGAAGTTGCCGGAGGCAAGGCATGAACGCACTGATCATTTTTGTCTTGCTGTTTGCACTGATGCTGACCGGCATGCCGATTTCCATTTCGCTCGGCCTGACGGTGCTGACCTTCCTGTTCACCATGACCGATGTGCCGATCGAATCGGTGGCGCTGAAGCTCTTCACCGGTATCGAGAAGTTCGAAATCATGGCGATCCCGTTCTTCATTTTGGCGGGTAACTTCCTCACGCATGGCGGGGTGGCGCGACGCATGATCAACTTTGCCTCGTCGATGGTCGGGCACTGGCATGGTGGTCTGGCGCTGGCCGGCGTGATGGCTTGTGCGTTGTTTGCGGCGGTCTCGGGATCATCGCCAGCGACCGTGGTGGCGATCGGTTCGATCATCCTGCCAGCGATGGTGCGACAGGGTTATCCGAAGGGTTTCGGTGCAGGTGTCATTACCACTTCCGGCGCACTCGGCATCCTGATTCCGCCGTCGATCGTGATGGTGATGTATTCGGTCTCGACCAATACCTCGGTCGGCAAGCTGTTCATGGCCGGCGTCGTGCCGGGTCTGATGCTGGCTTTTTTTCTTGGACTGACGACCTGGTATCTGGCGCGCAAAAACAATTATCCGAAGATGCCGAAAGCGACTTGGGCCGAACGTGGCCTGGCGTTCCGCAAGAGCGCCTGGGGCTTGCTGCTGATCGTCATCGTCATGGGTGGTATTTACAGTGGCAAGTTCACGCCGACTGAGGCCGCAGCAATGGCTGCCGTCTATGCATTCATCGTGGCGGTATTCGTCTACAAGGACATGGGCATGAAACAGGTGCCGAAAGTCTTGCTGGATTCGGCCGCGATGTCGGCGATGCTGCTCTACATCATCACGAATGCGGTGCTGTTTTCGTTCCTGATCACCAGCGAAAATATTCCGCAATCGATGGCTGCCGTGATCACCGACATGGGCATGGGACCGATCGGTTTCCTGCTGGTCGTGAATGTGCTGTTGCTGCTTGCAGGTAACGTGATGGAACCCTCGTCGATCGTGCTGATCATGGCACCCATCCTGTTCCCGGTGGCGATGAAACTGGGCATCGATCCAGTGCATTTCGGCATCCTGATCATCGTCAACATGGAAGTCGGCATGTGTCATCCACCGGTCGGATTGAACCTGTATGTCGCGTCCGGGATTACCAAGATGGGCATCACCGAACTGACTGTGGCGGTCTGGCCCTGGCTGTTGAC
>CANFED010000224.1 GCA_947445995.1 Oxalobacteraceae bacterium
CAGTTGCCTGCTGGCCTTCCCGCTGGTGTGCCGGAAAATGAAATCGATGCGTGTTGTGATGGCTTGCTGCGTCGGCATTTCTGGTGTCGCAGTGTCTTCGTTGGCGAGGCTGTTGTCGATCTGCACTTGCTGGATGCCGCGCCGGCGCAAGCTGGCCAATAGCGCGTCGGTCAGCATACCGCCGTGTGGTAGCAGCGTATTGCCGTTGGCATCCTCGACGGCAGCCCCGAGGATCATGCCGGCGCGGGCGGCATCGAGTGGGATATGGAGTGTCATTGCGCTGGCAGTCGTTGCGCGTCAGGGATCAGCGTGACCAGCCATCCCGACGACGACGAGCCTTGTCCCATCAAATGCGCGCCTAGCAGAAAATGCTGATCATCGAGCAGGACCGGATGGACGCGTGGTGGTTCCTGGTGTTGCGGCGACAGGTAACGCACGATCTCCGGCAGCAGATAGCAAGCGTCACCACCAAGCAACATGCCGCGTTGCTGGAGCAATTGCGCGGCGGCATCGTTGACGAAGGCGATCATGTCGCGGTCGTCGATGGCGATGACTGGCATGGGGACATGCTGCATCGCTTCCCGCACAATTTTCAGGGTGCTGGTGTCGCGCGTGATTTGTTCTTGCCGTAGGCCGAGCAGCTCTTGCTGTTGCCGGTTCGCGGCTGCCAGTCCGAGGTTGACCGTATAGACCTCACGGGCCAGCCGGCGGTTGTCATCGGCCAGTTCCTTGCGATGAAAGGCTTCCTGAATATGGCCCCGCAACTTGTCATCGTCCCAGGGCTTGGTCAGGAACTTGTAGATCGCGCCTTCATTGACGGCATCCGTGACTGATTGCAGTTCGGTGTAGCCCGACAGTACCAGTCGCACGGTGCGTGGAAAACGGGTTTTGGCGATGCTCAGGAATTCGACGCCCGTCATGCCCGGCATGCGCTGGTCCGACAGGATCACGTCAACCGGATGTTCGGCCAGGATGGCCAGTCCTTCGGCTCCGCTGTACGCGGTCAGGATATGGTAATCATCACGGCGCAACAGGCGTTTGAGTGATGACACCATGTTGACTTCGTCGTCGACCAGCAGCAGCGTGCGGGTCTTTTTTGGATGCGCACGCAAGTGCTCGGGCATCGATTGGCCCGACATCATCAGTTCATTGAATTCGTCGGCGCTGACCGGCGCGGAAAACAGGTGGCCCTGGATTTCGTCGCACATGTTGTCACGCAAAAAATGGCATTGCGCTTCAGTTTCGACGCCCTCGGCAACAACGGCGATACCCAGCGTGTGCGCCATTGAAATGATCGCCTTGATGATGACGGTATCGTCAGGATTGCCGGCCAGGTCGTGGACGAACGAGCGATCAATATTGACCGTCTTGAACGGGAATCGCCGCAGATAGCTCAGTGACGAAAAGCCGGTGCCGAAATTGTCCAGCGCCAGTCCGATGCCCATCCGGTGCAGGCGCGCCAGCGAGATACGCGTCAGTTCGGCATCATCGAGCACGGCGGCTTCGGTAATTTCCAGCGTCAGCAAGGCCGGATCGAGACCGGATGTCGTCAGCAGTGCCGTGATCTGGTCGGCCAGCAGCGGATCGCGCAGCTGGACCGGCGAGATATTGACGGCCACCGGCACTTTGGGCATGCCGGTCACTCTACATGCGGCAAGGTCCAGGCAGACGCGCTCTATTACCCACAAACCTATTTCATTGATCAGCCCTGTTTCTTCAGCGACGCCAATGAACTGTTCTGGTGTGACGTCGCCAAGGACGGGGTGGGACCAGCGCACCAGCGCTTCGGCACCGGCAACCTTGCCACTGGCAAGGTTGACCTGCGGCTGGTAGAAAACGGACAGTTCATCATTCGTAATGGCGGTGCGCAGAGCAGATTCCATGACCGTGCGTTCGTGCAGTTGCTGCGACATCGAGGCCGAATAAAACAGGTGTTTGTTGCGGCCTGTCTGCCGGGCTTGTGCCAGTGCCATTCCGGCGTACTTCAGCAGCGATTCTGTATCGCAATGATCTTCCGGGAACATGGCCAGACCGAACGAACAGGTCAGGTAGGCTTCGTGGGACGGCAGCGGGATAGGTCGTCCGAGTACGCGCTGGATGCTCTGGCAACGTGCCGCAGCTTCGAGCTGCTTGCCGGTATGGAACACCAATGTATAGCCACCGTGACGGGTGCGGGCAACGATTTCGCCGGTGGTGATGCAGCCTTGCAGGCGCTCGGCAACGACCCGCGTGAGTGCGTCGTTTGTCGACTCGTTGAGACTGTCGGACAGCACGGCAAGCTGCTCGATGGCAATCGTAACGATCGCCATGCCGTTAGCGCGGCAGGCAGGATCAGCTGTGGCGGTGTCAAGATATTGCTTCAGACCGGTAGCGTTGGCCAGGCCAGTCAGTGTGTCTTGCGCGGATCGCGCCGAGAGCAACTGGGCGGCATGCTTGCGGTCGGTAATGTCGCTCATCATGCCGACGAAACGACATGCGTTGCCGTCCTCGTCAAAGAACGGCGTGACGCTCAGTTCGTTCCAGCGCATGACGCCGTTTATCCGGAAGTTACGCAATTGCACTGTCACCGGCTGCGCCGCATGCATTGCGGCCAGGACGGTCGCGCGCTCTGGCTGGTCGCGATCATCCAATTGCAGAAACCAGGAATGGCGGCCCGACAGTTCCGCTTCGGTGTAGCCGGTCATCGACACGAACGCCGCATTGACATACAGGATGCGGCAATTCTCGCTGACGGCCGCCATGATGATGATGCCGCAGGCACTGTTGTCGATGACAAAGTCACTCAGGCCCCTAAGCGAACCGGTGGCTGAATCCGTGACCTCTTTTGCGTAACCCGTCATTACCCGCCTCCTGCCGGCTTTCGAATATGTTGTTGAGGTGTTGCTCGGAAGAATCCTAACATGATGCCACGATTGACACTTTTTTTTGGTTACCAATGGTTTTTTCGATGTGATGATCCATTTTTGCGCTGATGGGGTGGTATTGCGGGCTGGAATTTGGCATTCTCAAAACTGCCGGCAGACGTTAGCCACTACAATATGGCTCATGATTTTTCGCACCAGATCGCATTTTTTCTTCTGCTTTTCAGCCACTCTGCGGCGTGTGCACCTGCGTGCCGGCGCTGTGGTTGCTCTGGTGCTATTGCTGACAAGCATGGCGGTGTCGGCCCAGACCAGTGGTTATACAGTCGAGGTCAGTGGTGCTGGTGAACTCACGGGTCTGCTCGACGATTTTCTTGATGTCCGACGTCGCGCCGCCGATCCCGCTATTGATGCCGATGAGCTGCAGCGTCTGGCGGCGGCGGCGCCTACCCAGGTGCGTGAATTGCTCGCCACCGAAGGCTATTTTTCGCCGACGGTGACGCAGGAAGTGCTGACCGGCGGCGAGCGGCCGCGGGTGCGACTTACCGTTGATCCCGGAACGGTCACGCGCATCGATTCGGTCGAGGTGCGCTTTGCGGGTGCGATTACACAGGGCGATGGCAACGATACCGAGCGCATGGAGCGCTTGCGCCGGCAGTGGCAGCTGGCCAGCGGTGCCGTGTTTCGCCAGGAAGACTGGGACGGTGCCAAATCCGCCTTGCTGAAAAACCTGCTCGCGCGCGATTACCCGGCCGCCCGCATCGCGCAAAGTGCGGCCGTCATCGACCCGGTGCGCCACACTGCTGCATTGACCATCGATATTGATTCCGGCCCGCCCTTCACGTTCGGTGTCTTGCAGGTGAAAGGCTTGAGCCGTTATCCGCAGAGCCGGCTCGACCGGCTCAATCCGGTCGTGCCGGGTGAGCGTTATTCGCAGGACCGGCTCAATGAATTGCAGGCGCGCCTGCAGGATAGCGGTTATTTCAAGTCGGTCATTGCCACCATCGATGCCGATCCGGCGCAACCGGCCAATGTGCCGGTGCGCGTCGACGTCAATGAAAACGAACGACGTCGTCTGCAGCTCGGTGGCGGTTTCTCGACCGATACCGGGCCACGCTTGCAAGCGAAGTTCCTTGACCGAAATTTTCTGTCGCGTGACTGGCGCCTCGATTCGGAATTGCGCATCGACCGTGGTACGCCTCTACTGGCGGCTGAAGTGACGTTGCCGGCGCTGGAGAACGGCTGGACGCCGAGCGTGGCCGGACGTTTCGAGCGTACCGATATTTCCGGCGAAGTCAGCGACAAGATCCGCAATGATGCACGTCTGACCAGTCCGGATCGTAACAACGAACAAATCGTTGGCGTGTCGTTCCTGGCTGAACGCCAGCGCATTAATGGCACCGACACGAATAACCGGCATGCGCTGGTCGCCACTCATACTTTTACGCGTCGCCGGGTCGACAACCTGCTTGATCCACGGCGCGGTTACGTTGCTGCGCTTGAACTCGGACTGGGCGCACGCGGATTGCTCACTGAGGAAAGTCTGGCCCGTGTGGTCGGTCGCGTGACCTGGCTGGAACCCTGGACACGGAACTGGAAAACCGTGCTGCGCGCTCAGGTCGGGCAAGTGTTCGGTGCCAGCCGGCAGACGGTGCCGGGCGACCTGCTGTTTCGCACCGGTGGCGACCAGACCGTGCGCGGCTATGGCTACAACAGCCTCGGCGTGGCCGAGAATAACGCGATCGTGGGCGGGCGCGTGCTGGCCGTGTTCAGTGCGGAACTGGTCTATCAGGTCACGCCGCAATGGGGCGCGGCGGTGTTTAACGATGCCGGTAACGCCGCCGATTCGTGGCGCGACCTGAAACTGGTCATGGGAACCGGCGTCGGCGCACGCTGGCGCAGTCCGATCGGGCCGGTCAATCTTGACCTGGCATTTGCTCACGAGACGCGCAAGCCGCGTCTGCACTTTTCCATCGGCTATGGCTTCTGAACCCGTTGTTAATCCAGCCGTCAAACCTGCGGTGATGCCAGCGCCGACGCCGACACTACGCCGCTTTCTGATCGTCGTCGCCGCACTGCTGTTGTTGGTCGCGGCATTGCTGGCGGGGCTGCTTGGTACCGAGGCCGGTGCGCGCCTGATGCTCACGCGTCTGTTGCCGGTGCCGGGATTGCAGATCGACGGTGTGCAGGGTCGCTTGCTCGGACCAGTGCGCATTGCCCACCTGAGCTTTGACGATGCCAGTCAGACCGTCCTGCTCGACGACTTGCGGCTGGATTGGCGACCGGCTGCGCTGTTCAACGGTCGCCTGCATGTGACGACATTGCGCCTGGCCCATCTGCAAGTGACCAGCAAACTCGATCAGCCGGACAAGCCGCTGATCTTGCCGGCCCGGATCGCTTTGCCATTCGACTTGCAGCTCGATCAGGTGCGGGTGGATGGTGGCGAATTGCGCAAGGGAGCGGTCAATCTGGTCACGCTGGGCGGTTTCGGGTTCAAGCTCGATTTCGATGGTGCGCGTTACCTGCTGCAACTCGACAATCTGCTTGCCAGGTCGGGCGCAGGCAGCAGCGCTGTCAGCGGCAACTTCAGTGGCCAGGCAAGCTTGTCGGCGGTCAGTCCGTATGCGCTGGAAGCCAGCGTTAGCAGCGGTGCGCAGACCCAGTTACGGCAGCAGACGATAGGCGCAAGCGGCGAGCTCAAGCTGACCGGTTCCCTGGCCGAACTGGTTGCCACCATCGACTTGACCATCAACAAGGCACGCGTGACGGGTGATACGGTGCTGCGGCCTTTTGCGCCACAGCCGCTGGGACGTACCCGGTTGAGCGCTCGGGCGCTCGATCTGGCGTCGTTGCAGCCGTCATTGCCGACCACGGCACTTGATGTGACGCTCATCGCACAAGACGTCGGTAGCGGCCAGCTGACGCTGAGCAATGCCGAGGCCGGCACCATTGAGGCGCAACGCGTGCCCTTGCAGTCGCTGGAGATTGATTTCACGCAAAACAAAGGTCGCCTCGATGTTGGCCGCATCGCAGCAGCGCTGGGATCGCAGCGCCAACCCGCCGGCAGTATCAGCGGTAGCGGAAAATTCGAGCGGGGTGCGCTGACACTGGCGCTGGTGATCGATGCGCTGGATGCACAACGACTCGACAAACGCCTCAATGCGACCAGGCTCGATGGTCGCCTCGGCCTGCTCGCAGAAAATGGCAAGCAGTCGCTGACACTCGACTTGAATCAGGCGGTCGGGCGCAACAAGTTAACCCTGTCGGCGCAGGCAACGTTGGCTGGTGCGGCGCTGACACTGGAGCGCGCCGCACTCCGGCTGGCCGATGGACGACTGGACGCGAGCGGGAAGCTGGCGCTCGATGGTACGCAGGCGTTCGCGCTCGACGGCAAGCTGGCGCGCTTGCGCCTGCAGGATCTCGGCACTTTCGCCACTGTGCCGGCGCTGGAGCTGA
>CANFED010000225.1 GCA_947445995.1 Oxalobacteraceae bacterium
ACAACCAACAAATAGTCACTTTTTGGACTTCAACTCCTTTGCAGTTTGTACATGGACTATCGTTGCAAACAGTTACGTACCATAAAGCAAAGGATCCATGCCGTGACGCACAAAAAGCCGTTATAATCGGCCGCTTAGAAAAAGCCTTTCTTGCGTCCTCTGCGTTGTTGGCTTGGGTCTCGTTGGTAATTTCTATAGAGCGATAATTACCGGTAATTATTCATCGCATAACTCGAACCATTTGAATTAAAGGAAATACCATGAAAAAAGCACTGCTGATCGCCTCCCTGTTCGCCCTGACACTCGCTGCTTGCGGCAAAAAAGAAGAAGTCGCTCCAGTTGCACCAGTTGTTGAAGCTCCAGCTCCAGCCGCTCCTGCTGCTGAAATGCCAGCTCCAGCTGCCGCCCCAGCCGCTGACGCTACCGCTCCAGCCGCTCCAGCTGCTGACGCTGCCAAGCCAGCTGAACCAGCTAAGTAATTTCAAGCTGCTTTAAAAAGCCGACCTTCAGGTCGGTTTTTTTTCGCCCGCAGATTTGTCAAGCCAGATCGATCCAGTCAAAACCGGTCGATTGACACGCAATTTCGACTTGCGCACCAACACCGTCAAGTCCCAGCGTGATGGCTGCCGCTGCTAACGCCGCCGTATTGTTTTGCTGACTAAGATGGGCACCGATGACCATGCGTAAGCGCGAACGGTCGAGCGCAGACAGGATCTGCGTGCTGCTGTCATTGGACAAGTGGCCGTAGATGCCACCGATCCGACGCTTCAGCGAAGGCGGATAGACCGAATTCGCCAGCATTTGCCGGTCGTGATTACATTCAAGCACCAGCGCATCACATCCGGCCAGCGCACTCACCAGATGCGGTGTCGAATGACCTGCGTCGGTGAGCACGCCAAGCCGATTGCGTCCGTCGCTGGCTACGTACTGGACTGGTTCACGCGCATCGTGAGGGACCGTGTAAGGCAGCAGTTCAAGGTCGCCAATCGGGATCGCCACACCGTCCCGGCAAAATCGGATATCGACACCCTTGCAATCGTCTTGCACCGCCTGAAAGGTGCCGTAGCTCAGCCAGACAGGGACGTGGTAGCGGCGTGCAAACTTGAATGCGCCACTGACATGATCGGAATGCTCATGCGTGATGACGATGGCACTGAGCTCTGCAGCCGCCATACCGATGCGCGCCATGCGACGCTCGGTTTCTTTAACGGAAAAACCGCAGTCCAGCATGACGGTCGTGCGCGTCATGCCGGAAGCTGCGGTGATCAGCAGCGCGTTACCTTCGCTGCCGCTGCCAAGACTGGCAAATTTCAATGAAACAAACTGGTCAAGTCAGGCAACTACTTGAGTTGCTCGTTGAGCAGCGTCAGGATGCGGTCAGCTGTACCTGACTTCTCAGGTTTGCCTTCGTCGTTGAGCACGGTGATCTTGCTGATCGTACCCACCTGTTTGACCAGTACCCGATAACGCTGGGCTTTCTTGACTTTGTCGTCCGAGCTGGTGAACAGTCGCGAGAAAAAGCCTTTGTCGGCTTTCGATTTGCTTTGTGCATCTTCACCGAGATCGATATAGCGAACGAAGTACATACCTTCGACGCGATCACGATCTTCAACAGTGAACCCAACCCGGTCAAGCGACAGACCAACCCGACGCCACGCACGATCGAAACCTTCATCGACCTCGACATACGCACCAGCAGCATCCTTGCCAAGCTTTGAACGGTCCGGCTTTTGCACTGCCTGCGCTACGATGCTTTTAGCTTTGACTTCTTCGACGCCAAGACGGGCCATCAGGCGCGACAGGAATTCGGCTTCAAGACCAGGATCGGCTGGTCGCGGAGTCCATACGGTGCTGTCTTTTTGCTGGCCGGTCAGCACTTCCTCTGCTCCACGATGGCTAATGTAGACCTCGGTCGTTCCATCGGCACCGCGTTCAAGACGAGTACGGAACTTGTCGCGTTCGCCGGTTGAATACATCGAATCGATGACCTTGCCGAGCGTTTTGCGCAGAAAATCTTGCGGAATCTTGGCGCGATTTTCAGCCCAGTCGGTTTCCATGACACCGGCTTCCGGCTTTTCGATGTTGATCAGAAAACCCGAATCCTGCCAGAATTCCTTGACCTGCGGCCACAGCGCTTCAGGGCTTGACTTGACGACCAACCAGCGTTCGTTACCGTCACGCATCACACGCGCTTCCAGTGTCACTTTTGGCGCAATCACTTCGGGGGTCGCACTGGTCGCTACTGGCTGCGACCCGGTCTGTGCGGTGTAGCTGGAGGCCGTTGCGGTACCGCGATTACTTTCAGGAATGGCATAGCGGCTGTCTTTTTTCAGCTGCGTCAGATCCGGCGGCACTTCCAGACTGGTCGTGGACGCTTTGCTGGCGCTTTTGTAATCCAGTCGTTCCGGTTCCATCAGCGAATTGAGTGAACCGCAGCCAGCCAGTCCGGTAAGGGCGACCGCAAGAACAATGCCGCGGGCTATTTCAGGGTTGGAGCGTAATGTCATGTCGATACGGTATGAGAGTCGGATGGAGTTTGAAAAGTCATCGAACAAGAGCGCTTGTCAATGCCGCTTATTGTAGTACACCCGATTCGCGCATCGCCGCGCGAACCACTGCGTGGAATTCGGCAGCCAACGGAACCAGCGGCAAACGCATGCCAGCCTCAATGAGACCGATATCCTGCATCGCCCATTTCAGCGGAACCGGGTTCGGCTCGACAAATAGCTTGTTATGCAAAGGCATCATGCGATTGTTAATCCTGATTGCTTCTGCAATATTGCCGGCAATCGCTGCGGCGCACAGTTCATGCATGGCACGCGGTGCGATATTGGCCGTGACGGAAATATTGCCCCGGCCACCGCACAGCATCAAGGCCATTGCAGACGCGTCGTCTCCTGAATAGACCGCAAAGGAAGACGGCACCAATCTCAGCAAATCGATACCGCGGCCGATGTTGCCAGTCGCATCCTTGACACCGATGATGCCCGGCACGCCGGACAGGCGCACGATGGTGTCATTGCTCATGTCGGCGACGGTACGGCCAGGCACGTTATACAGGATGGCCGGCAGGTCAACTGCTTCGGCGATTTTCTTGAAGTGCTGGAACATCCCTTCCTGGGTAGGCCGATTGTAGTAGGGCACTACCAGCAAAGAAGCATCGGCACCGGCACTCTTGGCGAAGCGGGTCAGTTCGATCGCTTCAGCAGTGGAGTTGCCGCCGGTTCCGGCGATGATGGGAATACGTTTGTCGGTATGCTCGACAGCGACCTTGATTAACTCGCAGTGTTCGTCAACGGTGACCGTCGGCGATTCGCCGGTGGTACCGACGATGACGATGCCGTCGGTTCCTTCCGCGATGTGCCAGTCGATCAACTTGCGCAATCCCGGTAAATCGAGACTGCCATCTGCGTGCATCGGTGTAACGATTGCGACTAAGCTTCCCTGAATCATGATCATCGATTGGCCAAATTATGAAGAAGGTAATTGTAGCGGATAGCCGGCGGCTAAGGGAGAGTATAGGCGTTTGCACCTACAAACGATTACACATCCTCTGACAACAGCAATAATTGAGCCGGCATTCCGGTACGCCATTTAATTGCACACAATCTTTGTCGCATGGCGGGTACCGGCAATGTTTGGCAACCATCTTCGAAGGCCAGAACGTGAACCTGTGCCTCCAGCGCCGCCGCCAGCAACTCGCCCGGTTGCAGCAGGAATGCGGGACTCGATGGCTTGCCGAATGCGCCATTGCCATGTGCGAATGTTTCGACAATCAGCACGCCGCCATCGACCAGGCTGGCGAACAGCAAGGGCAACAGCGGGCGATGCAAATAATTGGTGACGACGATACCCGCGAAAGTGCCAGGCTGAAGCAATTCCACCGCACCATCACCGCTTTCGAGATCAATACAGGACGTCTCGATACCCTGACCCACCGTGGTTGCGAGCGCTTCCGCATTGCGGTCAACGGCCAGCACAGCGTGCCCTGCAGCAGCCAGCAAGCGCGCATGTCGGCCACCGCCACAAGCAAGGTCAAGCACCCGGCCCGCCGGAATGCATCCGGCAAACCGTTGCACCCACGCCGATGGCGCATCGGTCGGATTATGCATCAGCTGTACGACAGCCCCATCGCATCGCGAACGTCACGCATGGTCTCCTGCGCCAGCTTGCGTGCGGTATCGCGGCCGTCGGCCACGATGGCCCGCACCAGCGACGGATCATCAAGATAAACCTGAGCCCGCTCGCGCATCGGCTCCTGCTCTTTCAGGATTGCGTCGATGACTGGCTGCTTGCATTCAAGGCAACCGATGCCTGCCGACTTGCAGCCTTTCATGACCCATTCATGCGTACTGTTGTCGGTATAGACCTGATGCAACTGCCAGACCGGGCATCGCTCCGGATCACCTGCGTCGGTGCGACGCACACGGGCCGGATCGGTCGGCATCGTGCGAATCTTTTTGGTCAGGCTGTCCTTGTCTTCGCGTAACGCAATCGAGTTGCCATAGCTCTTGGACATTTTCTGGCCATCGAGACCCGGCAAGCGCGACGATTCCGTCAGACGGCATTGCGGCTCGACCAGAATCAGCTTCCCGCTGCCTTCAAGGTAACCAAACAGGCGCTCGCGATCGATCATGCTGAGGTTTTGCGTATCGTCGAGCATCGCCTTGCCTTGCTGCAGTGCTTCGTCCTTGCCCTGCTCCTGATACGCCTTGCGCAGCTCGGCATAAATCTTGGCGCGCTTGCCGCCGAGCTTCTTGACTGCATCGCGGGCTTTTTCCTCGAAGCCTTTTTCCTTGCCGTACAGATGATTGAAGCGTCGTGCGATCTCGCGCATCATCTCGACGTGGGGCACCTGATCGGCACCGACCGGCACCTGACTGGCGCGATAAATCAGCACATCAGCCGCCTGCAATAACGGATAACCAAGAAAACCATAGGTGGCCAGATCACGATCGGCGAGCTTCTCCTGCTGATCCTTGTAGGTCGGCACCCGCTCCAGCCAGCCCAATGGCGTGGCCATCGACAGTAACAGATGCAGTTCGGCGTGCTCGGGCACTTGCGACTGGATGAACAGTGTCGATTGCGACGGATCGACCCCGGCGGCGAGCCAGTCGATCAGCATGTCCCAGGTACTGGTTTCAATGATGCTCGGATCATCGTAATGCGTGGTCAGCGCATGCCAGTCGGCGACAAAAAACAGGCAGGGCAATTCGGATTGCAACCGGATCCAGTTTTTCAGGGCGCCGTGATAATGGCCGAGGTGCATCGCACCAGTAGGCCGCATGCCGGAGACTACACGATCAGGATACATAGTCGATCAGTTCAAAAGGAAGTTGAAGGGAGAGGTGAGCACGGTCAGAAAACCAGCGGCGACCGTCACCACCGGCAGCACCCAGATCGGGTACAGGATCTTTGTCAGCGCCAGACCCAGCACGATGAAGAAGCCATACGGTTCCAGCTTGGCGTACTGGTTGGCGATCTTGTCTGGCAGCAGGCTGTACATGACTCGTCCACCATCAAGCGGAGGAATCGGAAACAGGTTGAAGGCGAACACCACCAGATTGACCATCACGCCAGCCTGCACCATCTTGTAGAAAAACGGCTCCTGGACACTGAAAGCCGACAGCAGGATGCCCAGCATTGCCCAGATGAATCCCATGAACAGGTTGGACGCCGGTCCGGCAAAGGCAACCCAGCGCATGTTGCGCTTGGGGTTGCGCAAGCGCCCGAAGTTGACCGGTACCGGCTTGGCATAACCGAACAGAAACGCACCGCCCGTCGAGAAATACAGCAGGACAGGCACCAGGATAGTTCCTACCGGATCGATATGAACGATCGGATTGAGCGTCATCCGTCCCTCGTCGTAGGCGGTGTTGTCGCCAAAATAGCGCGCCGCATACGCATGCGCCGCCTCATGCAGCGTGATGGCGAACAACACAGGCAAGAAGTAGACCGCTACGGTCTGGATCAATTCATTCATGGCAGGAGTTTAGCAGAGGGAACAGGCAGTACCGCGAAATGACGCGGGACCGGAAAGGAATTGACATGAAATCAGAAACCGAACAGCGCAAGCGGTCCGCGCCCGGCGCGAATCAGCACCGGCTCGTCACCACTGAGGTCAACTACAGTGGTCGGATCGAGACTGCAGGCACCACCGTCGATGATCAGATCGACCTGTTTCTCGATGCGCTCACGCACGCTGTCGGCATTGGTCAGCGGCAGATCGTCACCGGGCAGGATCAGCGTGGTACCGAGCAAGGGCTGGCCAAGTTGCTCCAGCAAGGCCAGCGCAATCCGGTTCTCCGGCACC
>CANFED010000226.1 GCA_947445995.1 Oxalobacteraceae bacterium
ATCGCATAGGAGTTATCGACCAGTTTAATGTTCACGTTGCGTGCATCGCCCTCGACGCCGGTGACACCCGGCTGGCGTCCGAGTTGTTCCAGCACTGAAACAGAGGCGGGCTGCGCCAGCTCGACGCGAAGCGCAGACAGCGCCGGCAGTCGCCGCTGCAATTGCTCCGGCGTTTCGTTGGCTAACAGTTTGCCGTGGTCGATGATGACGATATGATCGGCCAGCCGTTCCACCTCTTCCATGTAGTGGCTGGTGTAAATTAGCGCGCGACCCTGGCTCTTGAGCAGTTCCAGACTGTCGAATATCGCGTTGCGGCTCTGCGGGTCGATCCCGACGGTCGGCTCGTCCAGGATCAGCAACTGTGGCTCATGCAGCATCGCTGCAGCAATGTTCAGACGCCGTTTCATGCCGCCGGAAAAGGTACCGACTTTATCGCTCGCGCGCTCGGCCAGCTTGACCAGTGCCAGCACGTCATCGCAGCGCGTCTTGAGCGCAGCACCGCTGAGGCCATACAAAGCGCCGAACAGTTTGAGGTTTTCGCGGGCCGACAAATCGTCGATCAAAGCCAGGTCCTGCGGCACCAAACCAATTTTTTGTTTCAGTGCGCTATTGCCCGACGTGAGCGCTTGACCATCGATCAGGACTTGTCCGCTGTCAGGGCGCAGCAACCCGCACAACATGCTGACCGTGGTGGATTTGCCGGCACCGTTGGGCCCGATCAATCCCAAGGTCTGGCCGGCTTCGACCTGGAATGAAATGGCATCGACAGCGCGACGTTCGCCGAACGATTTGACGAGATCAATCACGTTGAGCAAGGGGAAAGTCATCGTGCATTCCAATCTGGAAGGTGTCTTGTGCGCTGGTCCGCGTGCACGTTACCTATGGTTATCCTGATTGTCCATTTTTAATCGCTGTTCGACGTCTTTATCATCCGCAACGACTTTGCCAAGGTCGAGCCTCGCCAATAAAAAATGACCGGTCAGTCTACTGAACGGTCATTTTTTTATACTGAGATGTTGGCCACAATGGCTGCGCTAGCTCCGGTGCTTATTTTTCGATTGCCGCATAGACCATCTGCTTGATCATGCGGCGATAGCCGGGCCGGCTCGGACCCGGTGCCTGCATCATGGCGACGACGGCCAGGTTCTGCTTCGGATCGACCCAGAAAAATGTTCCTGCTGCACCGGCCCACATGTACTCGCCTTCGGAACCGGAGACACCAGCCATGCCCGGACCCTGGCGCACCATGAAGCCCAGGCCGAACGTATAGCCGGGTACGCCCATCAGCAACTCGCCCGGACCCGGCGAAGCAACGACTTTGCTGCCAAGGTGATCCGACGTCATCAGACTAATCGTCGTCGGACTGAGGATGCGCTGTCCGTCAAGTTCGCCGCCACGCAGCATCATCACGGCAAAGCGCATGTAATCGCTGGCAGTCGAGACTGCGCCGGCACCGCCCGATGCGTTGGCCGGAGCAATCGTCACGTCCAGCACCTTGTTCGGTGCGCCGGTCGCCGGATCGATGGCCAGCGGCTCGGCAATCCGGCCGATCTCTTTTGCAGGAACTTGAAAGCCGGTATCGACCATTTTCAGCGGCTTGAACAACCGCTCATCAAGATACGTGGCCAATGGTTTTCCGCTGGCACTTTCGACGACCCGGCCCAGGATGTCGACCGACATGCTGTACTCCCAGGTACTGCCAGGCTGAGTCGACAACGGTGCTTTGGCGATGCCGGTGACTTCCTGCGCAGGCGTTACTTTCCGGTGATCGTAGTCAGTGCCTTTATCCTCGTACACGCCAGCGTCGATATACGCCTTGCGGATGACCGGGTTCCGGGTGATTTCGCCATAGGCGATGCCCGAAGTGTGGCGCAGCAAATCTTGCACCGTGATTGGCCGCGTCGCCGGCACGATGCTGTAGGTGACAACTCCTGCCGCATCAGTCTGGGCGACGCTCACGCCCATTTTTGCAAACTCGGGAAGGTATTTTGACACCGGGTCAGTGAGCTGTATCTTGCCGTCTTCGACCAGCATCATTGCGCCGACTGACGCTAACGGCTTGGTCATCGAGTAGATGCGGAAAATTGCATCCTGCCGCAGCACCTTGCCGGCTGGCTTGTCCTGGAATCCGATGGTTTCCGAATAGGCGAGTTTGCCGTTACGGACGATCATGACGATGGCACCCGGAATTTTTCCATTGTCGACTTCGGCTTGCAGCCCCGATTTGAGTGCCGCCAGCCTGACTGACGATAAGCCGACATCTTCTGGCCGGGCAGTGGGCAAGCCTTGCCCGATCGCCAATCCGGTTGCTGCTGCCAACAGGAGTCCTACCGCGCTTCGGAGTAGCTGGTGATTCATCGTGTCTCCATCATTGTTGTTTTAAAAGAAATTCCACTATAACGGGATAAGTTCTTTTGACTGGAAATTTGTTTTCAACAAGTGGACAGTGGTGGGGTCAGCGGGTATGAGGCAGTGACAGCGTCGATTATCTTGCAAGGCTAAAAAGTCGAACCCGGCTCCTGCAGGAACGTCACTTCTTCGAGCGTGCAAGCACGTCCAAGAATCACATTGCGGTGCGGATAGCGCCCGAAGCGTTCCAGAATCTGCCGGTGGCGATATTCGGAGTCGAGCGTGTTTTCGAAGCCGGGACGCGCGAACCATTTTGCGTAGGCGTCGTGTATCAACAGGGACTCGCTATGCATGATGGGCATGAGCAGGAAGCTCGCCCGGACCGCGGGCAATTGCTCGACTGCACCCGCACCGATTGCTTCCTGCGCCAGTACCAGTGCCTGAGGATCGGCTGCGAACGCAGATGCCTGGTCGCGATAAATGTTTCGGGAGAGCTGATCGAGCACCAAAATTTCTGCCAGCCTGCCTGATGCATCAGCACGCCAGGCAAACAATTCGCCGGCGCGGGCGGCCTCAAGGATCACAAGGAAACGGTCGGCAACCATCGCGTCAAAGCGCGGGTCCTTGCGCCACCATTGCGGGGGATCGATGTCGGAAAACCAGAAGTTGAGGATAGTGTCAGGAGTCATCCGGCATGGTAACCGGAATGGAAGAGGCCGGTCAGGGCAGTGCAGGCAGGTTTTTTGCCCATGCGGCAACGACCACGGCACCGACGATGCCCATTGCCGGGTCCAGCCTCCGTCCAATGCGACGATCGCGGGCGTACTTGCGTGCTGCCGCGCAGGCAAACTTCTTTACCTTCACTTCATCGTCGATCGAATGACGTATTGAGAAATCGCAGTATCGACAACCGGCCAGGCTGCAGCATGGTCGATACGGTCATCTTGATCGTTGATGTTTTTAGTGAATAAAAAAGGAGGAAAAAATGAATGTAATAAAACAACTATGGAACCGGATTTGCTGGTCCTGCGTGCAGGTACGCACCTGTGAGTGTCACAAGCAGGCCGCATGGCACCGAATCCGCCGCAATGTCTGGATCGGTCTTCTCAGCCTGATGGTTGCACTGGCACCTGACTTGGCGGCGGCTTCATCCACCGTCTACAACGGCGGCGCACCAACGCCAGGGACGATTGCCTTGCTTTTGCCTGATGGTGTGGTGCGGTCGAATCCGCTCGTCACCGCCTGGATCGATGCGGCCGATGAAGAGGGGCTGCGTATTGAAACGCTGACCGACTCGCAATTCCTTGCCCTCGGCACAGGCACCAACGCCTACCGTGGAGTGATCCTGCCAGATCAGGTGCACGTGACCGCATCGGATGCATTGGTTACGGCGGTGCAGGGATATGTCACGCGCGGAGGTCAGGCCATGCTGGTGTTCGACTTCGGCGCACTGACGTCGGCTGGCGTCTATGCGGCACAGAAGTCGCGCCTGAGTAGCCTGGCCGGGGTAGATTACATTCTGTACGATACCTTGCGCGACCAGACCACTGGCCTGGGCCCGATCATCGGCTTTGAAAGCAGGCTGCGCCAATTGCAGGTGCCACCCGGAAAATCGATGCTGTATTCGGCTTCTGGCGCGACCCCCGCCCTAGCTGCGAGCACTGCCGCACCGACACGGACTGCTCAACTGGACCCCGCTATGTCGATAGCCAGCGTCAGCCAGATCGACGTTCTCAAGACCGCCAATCTGAACGCCACGGAAGCACTGTACCTGCCCGCGAACGCGAAGAATCCGGGGGGGCTGCAGGGCCACAATCACGTACAGCAATTTCGCAGTGATCCCTTCGACAAATACGTGTCCGTGAGGACTGCAACGGGCATAAAAGCGGTGCCGATCAGTACCAATTTACAGAGCACTGGCGGATCAAAAACACCGATCATCAAGCCGATAGTTTTCGACACTGCACACAAATTGTCCCTGGTCAAAAATACGACGGGCTTCACACCTACTTCGGCGACCAGCTTTCAGTCGCTGGCCGCTGCTGTGGTTATTTCCGATCCTGTGCATGTCATCAGTGGCTATATTTATGGTGCGCTGGCCTATCCAACCTATGTCACGCAGGGTACCTTTGCCGGCCTGCAGCTAGCCAGCTCGCCACAGTTCGGTCTGGCTGCGGGTGTCAACACGGTCGGTAGTGGCAAGGTGCTGTTTGTCAACCTGCCACTGACCTATCTGAAAGGTAGCTCCGACGGCATGCTGATGCATGGCTTTCTGCATTATTTTGGCAATACCATGCTGAGCCTGCCCCACCTGTCCAGCGTGCCGTACGCGCAACCCGGCCTGACACTGAACTGGCATCTGTGCTCGAATTTCACCAGCGATATGGCCCAGTTGACCGGGCAAGGGGTGTTCAATAACGGACCGTTCTCGGTGCACATCACGGCCGGTCCGGACACGGTTGCCATTGGCGATGGCCTGGGCTGGAACCTGCCGAATAATTTGCCGGCCCAGCAAATGCTGCGCACGCTAGAGACGCAGGGCCATCAGATCGGTAATCATGGTGGCTGGATTCATGATTACTACGGCGACAACGTATCAGAAACCAATCAATCGACATTCCAGCAGTATCTGGAACTCAACAGCACCGCAGTGCGCTCGGCGATCGGTCATGCATCGCTGGAATATGCCGCCCCGCAAGGTAACAGTCCGACCTGGGCGACCAATTGGATCGAACAGAACGGTGTCACCGGGACCTACTCGCTTGGACATACGGGGTTGGGGCCGACCCGTAATTATCTGAACGGCAAGGCCAGCAATCCGGATCTCTGGCTGGAACCGGTGATGCCGCTTGGCTTGTACGCGACCTTCGAAGAATTCATTTTTTATGGAGTTCCGAAACAGGACGTCAACAACTGGTACAAGGCACTGATTGATTTCAATGTGGCGAACCGCACCAATCGCTTGATCTACATGCATCCGCCTGGCGCAGCGCAATGGTCGGATGTGGTGTTGACGATGCTCAACTATGCCAAAACTCAGCAACAGGCCGGAAAATTCCGCTGGTACACGATTGCGGATATGGCCTATTTCATGGACCTGCGTCAGGAGGTCAAGTGGAGCGAAACGGCAGGCGTTAGCGGTAGCCGGCAATACACGGCAAGCCACCCGCTCAGCCTGGCTGCAATGAGCTGGATTTTTCCGAAAACAAAATTTGCCAAGCCAATCATCACTAGTGGCACGGCGACCGTCTCGGATGGTGGCGACGGCAACTGGCTAGTGGTGGCAGGCGGGGGCAAGGCACTTGGGTTTCGGGCCGTTCCGCTGTAATCGGCATCGGGGTAGGACAAACAACAGAGTCTGCTGAAGGGATGATGCGGGCCTGCTCCTGCAAAATTTGGAGGGCAGGTCACGCATAGCGCCGGTCGCTTAAGGAAAATTCATCGATTCCGACCAGTTTCTGGCCGGGCTCGTAAGGAATTTTTTCTGGATGGACGAATGCGTGTTGCATCAGCCGATCCGTCGCGCAGCGCCGCCTCGATCGTCGCACCGTCGATTTTATTCAAGGAATGCATGTTGCGACCGCATCGGCATCATGGTTGCTACAGTCTGGCCAACCTCTCCAGCGCCGCGTGCAATGTCGCATCTTTTTTGGCGAAGCAGAAACGCACCACGCGCTGGTCAAACCCGTCGGCATAAAACGCCGACAACGGAATGGCCGCGACGCCGATCTCGGTCGTGAGCCATTTGCAGAACGCGGCCTCGTTCAGGTCACTGGCTGCCGAGATGTCGACGCACTGGAAATACGTGCCTTCGCTGGGCAGCAGCTTGAACCTGGTGCGCTTCAATCCTTCCCGGAACAGATCGCGCTTGCGTTGATAAAACGCAGGCAATGACAGGTAAGGCGCGGGATCGGCCATGTAAGCGGC
>CANFED010000227.1 GCA_947445995.1 Oxalobacteraceae bacterium
CCGAGTGCCGGTGGCATCGCACCGGCCAACCCGCCGATGACGATGTTCTGCGGGGTCGCCGGTTTCAGGATGATCGTGTAAATAATCGCATAACCGACGAAGGTCGCGAAGGTCAGCCACATGGTCAGCGGATTGACGAAGTAATACAGCATCCAGGTGCCCGCACCGCCGATCACGCCAGAGAAAACCAGTGTTTGCGGCACCGTGATGTCGCCACGCGCCATCGGCCGACGTGCCGTGCGTGCCATGCGTGCATCGATCTCCCGCTCGACCAGGCAATTGACCGCAAAGGCGGCTCCGGCCAGCAACCAGATACCGATCGTCGCAGGCACGGCAATACGCCAGTCAGGCAGGTCTGGCGTAGCGAGAAACATGCCAATGACGGCGCAAAACACCGCCAGTTGCGTCACCCGCGGTTTGGTCAGCGCCCAGTACTGGGCAAAGCGGTTTGGCGTAGAAGAGGTCAGCGTGGTCATTCAGGAAGAGTCTGGGGACTTAGTCAGGACGCCGGCGGCGTGCGGGTGGCAAAAGCAGGCGCGCCTTGATGCGCCAGCCGGGTCTTGTAGTTTAACATGGTCACTAACAGCACTAGTAACGCAGCGCCTGCATTGTGCATGACAGCGATCGCTAATGGCCAGTTGAAATAAACGGTCGCCAGGCCCGTGCACAGTTGCAAGACCAGCGCTGCCAGCACCGCGCGCCCTATCGTCTGCAACCCGTCAATCCGTGACGCGCGCCAGGCAACCCCGCCAAGCACCGCAAACACCACGAAGGCAAAGCTGCGATGGACAAAATGAATCGCTGTCAGCGCCGGAAACGGCAGGAATTCCCCATCGACTGTCATGCCCAGCTTGCGCCACAGCGCGAAGCCGTTTTCGAAATCCATTTGCGGCCACCAGAGTCCGTGACACAACGGAAAATCGGTACACGCCAGCGCCGCATAGTTAGTACTGACCCAGCCACCGAGCGCCAATTGCACCAGCAGCAGTGCCGAGGCGACCAGAACAGGTACACGCAAACTCGCTGCTTGCAATGCGACGGGAGGATGAACACGCTGGCGGGCGTTGAGCCAGGTCAGCATCGACAACAGCCCGAGCCCCAGCAGCAGATGTCCTGTAACAATGATCGGTTGCAACTTCATCGTCACAGTAAAAGCGCCGAACGCCCCCTGCATGCAAACGAACAGAAACAGCAGCGTTGGCATGGTTGGTGAAAACCGCTGGTCGCTTCGTGCCGACTTCAGCCAGCGCATCCACGCAATGACCATCAGCGACACGATCAGGACGCCGACGCCCATCGCCAGGTAGCGATGCGTCATTTCGATCCACGCCTTGAAAACAGTGACCGGACCATCTGGCATGGCGCTTTGCGCCGCGCTGATCATGGCATGGGCCTGCAACGGATTGGCGTGGCCATAACAGCCTGGCCAGTCCGGGCAACCCAACCCGGAATCGGTCAGGCGCGTAAATCCCCCAAAAATGATCAGGTCGAACGTCAGGAACAACGTCACCCACGACAGCTTGCGATATTTATCGGCGTCGGCCGATACCCAGACAATCGACAGCGGCAACAGCGCTGCCAGAAAGCCCATGATGGCGAGTTGAATCAGCATCGCGCGTTATCCGATGCTAGAAGCTTTAAGCAACTTGCCAAGGTCTTTCTTGATCAGGTTGGGATCACGATCCTTGGGAAAGCGCATCATCAAACGACCAAGCGGATCGATCAGGTAGATGTGGTCAGCGGCTGTCGCACCGGCTTCAGCGGGCAGCCATTTGGCGACGGCATCGGCCTGCGATCGCAGCATGAGCGTGCCGTCGAACTCCCGGATCAACAGCGTTTCCAGTGGCACCTTGTCGGTAATGAGCCAGACGCGTTCGACTCGATCGCGCTCACGTCCTTGCGCCACCCGCAGCTGGCGGATGTCATAGAGCTTCTTGCTGCAAGCGTCAGCACAAGCGCCACCATCCACCGTCAGCATGATCCATTTTCCCTCAAGCGCTTTCAGGCCCAAGGGCTTGCCATCCAGCGTCGTGGTATTCAGGTCGGCCGGAATCGGGTGCGCCACGGAATCGATGAAGTCACCATAGTTGGTGCGCGCCTGCGGTTTGATCACGTAATACGTGAAGTAGGAAGCGACCAGCGGGAAAGCGCAAACCCCGAGGATGGCAAACAGTTTCCAGCGGCCCGATGCTTGACGATTGGTGGGTGGCACTGCCGCGGTGGGGGTTTGATCAGTCTGGTTCACGTCTAAATCCTGTCAATACAAAAAAGAGAAAAGCCATCGCAGCCAGCGCGTACCACTGGAATGCATACCCGCGATGCATGTCGATACCATTCGACGGTTTCGGCCAGTCACGGATGAGACCATCCTGCGCAACGTCGAGCGTCGTGGCCTGCTCGATCAATATCGGTTGCATGGCCAGACTCGATGCCTTGGCGAAATCACCAATATCGAGATTCTGCAATAGCGCACCGGGCTTGAGTTCCGCAGCGCTTCCTAACTGCATCACCCGACCGGCATGACGACGCACCGTACCGCTGATCTCAATCTCGCCGGCGGGTGTCTGGTAAGGCAGCATTGTGGCCCGATTTGCCTTGTTGAGTCCGATCCATCCACGCTCGACCAGAACATGGGCGCTGCTGCCGGCGATCCTGAAGGGCATCACGACATAGAAACCGGGACGACCATCTTGAGGGCGGTTGTCGAGATAGACCGGCCAGTCGCTGACGAACTGACCGCGTACGCTGACGCGGCGATATTCAAGCGTCCCGGCCTCCACCGGTGCCGTACCAAGAACGACCACCGGAGCCAACGCACGGGCCGTCAACTGCGTCTCGATGTGCTGCTTTTCAGAGGCGCGACTTGTTTGCCATTGCGCGAGGACGACACCGAGCAACACGAGCAACGCGGCAGCGATAAAGGGAATTAGGCGGAAGTGGAATCGGATTCGCATTACAATCAATCTTTAACACAGGCCTTTGTTTGGTGCTCTGCATGCGTTGTTGCGCAGTCGGAAGCGGGTACCGGAACGGCACAATTGCATCCCATGAAAATACTTATCGCCATTGGCTTCATTCTCATCATCGGCAGCCTCGGCTCGGCATTCGTTTTCCTGATGAAGGACAAGGGCAAAACCAACCGCACGGTGTATGCACTTGCCATGCGGGTAGGATTCTCGATCGCCATGTTTGTCTTGCTACTGGTGTCCTACAAGATGGGTTGGATACAGCCTACCGGAATTCACTGATACCTGCCGACTTGCACCATTCGTAAAAAAGCCGCACCGAAGTGCGGCTTTTTTACGGCCGGGAATGACCGGCGGTTGCGTTACAGCCAGTAGACCACGACATACAAGCCGAGCCACACCACATCGACAAAGTGCCAGTACCACGCCGCACCTTCAAAGCCGAAATGGTTATCTGCAGTGAAGTGCCCCTTGAGGACTCGATACAAAATCACCGACAACATGATCGCGCCAAGCGTCACGTGGAAACCATGGAAACCGGTCAGCATGAAGAACGTCGAACCATAAATACCGGAGGTCAGTTTCAGGTTCAGTTCTGAATACGCATGCATGTATTCGTAGACCTGAAAACCCATGAAGACGGCACCCAGCATGATTGTTGCGAACAACCACGCAGCAGTTTGCATGCGGTGGCCGAGACGAATCGCGTGATGCGACAAGGTCAGCGTGACACCGGATGTCAGCAGCAACGCCGTGTTGATTGTAGGAATAGGGAACGGACCCATTGTAGTGAACGCATCAACGGTGCCCGCAGGGCCGATGCTGCCCCAGTCACCGGCGAAATCGGGCCACAGCACCTTATGGTCCAGATCGGACAACCACGGCATCGTAATGCTGCGGGCATAAAACAGCGCACCAAAGAAACCGGCAAAAAACATCACTTCGGAAAAGATGAACCAGGCCATGCTCCAGCGATACGAGACATCAATGCGTGCGCTGTATTTACCACCCTCGGACTCGGCGATCGCATCACCAAACCATTTGTACAGCACCACCAATACAGCGAGCAATCCGATCATGTTGACCGGCATACCCCATGAAGTACCGTTGACCCAGCCGGAAGCACCGAGCATGGTCACCAGCAACGCGGCACCTGCCATCACGGGCCACGCTGAAGGACCCGGTATGAAATAACTTGACGCGCCAGCTTGTTGAGCACTCATTCACATCTCCTGAACCAAATTTAAATTATGACTTTTGACAGCACTATTTTGACGATGATGATCAATACCGTGATCAGGATCAGCGCACCAAGCACGCCGGCGATGACCACGTGAACTGGATTGAAGTTCTCGCCGTCATTGACGGATTGCTTGCCTTTCCCTAACCCGATAAAAGACCAGAACACGGCTTTCATCGTGCCAAAAAATGAGATTTTCTTGTTTGCTGCTTTATTCTTGTCCTGCATTACTCCGACCGCCTTCCTGATTGCTTGCCGTCTTGGCTGGCAAGCCCACCTCAAAAAACGTATAGGACAGAGTGATCGTCGTTACGTTTTTCGGCAAATTGGGATCCACGTAAAACGCCACCGGCATTTGCCGTGCTTCGTTCGGACCTAGCGTCTGCTGCTTGAAACAAAAACATTCGAGCTTCTTGAAGTAGCTCGCCGCTTCCTGCGGTGCATAACTCGGTATGGCCTGCGCATTGATCGAGCGCGCTTCCTTGTTGACGACTTCGTAAACCACGTTCGCCATCTCGCCCGGATGCACCCGCACGCTGTTGACCGTCGGCCGGAAACGCCACGGCCCCTGCGCATTGGCATCGAACTCGACCGTCACATACCGCGATGTATCGACCTGGGTGTTTCGCACCGCGGTAGCAGCACTGGATTCCTGCGTACTCAGCACATTCGACCCGGTCAGCTCGCATATTTTTTTATACAGCGGCACCAGTCCGTAACCGAAACCGAACATCAGCACGGCAACCACCATCAACTTGCCCAGCATCAGACCGTTGATTTTTTTTGCGTAGCGCTGGTAACTCTCTTCTGTCTCGACGGGTTCCGGCGTCGTCACGTCAACCGAACCAGACGTGCTTGACCACGACACCGGCAAAAAACATGACGGCGATCGAGGCAAGAACCAGCGCAGTGCGCAAATTACTTGGTTTGTTTGGAGTAGCCATAAATATCGTTCAAAGGCGGGCCGGAGCCCGCCCTTTCATCAGCCTTTGAAAACCGGAGCAACTTCAAATGTATGGAACGGTGCCGGACTTGGCACTGTCCATTCCAGACCTTCTGCACCATCCCATGGCTTGGCCAGGGCTTTTTCACCACCGCGAATCGAAGGCAGTACCACCATGAACAGGAAGTACAACTGCGAGGCCGCGAAACCAGCTGCGCCTATCGAAGCCAGCATGTTGAAGTCGGTGAACTGCGCCGGATAGTCAGCAATACGACGCGGCATGCCGGCCAATCCGAGGAAGTGCATCGGGAAGAACGTGATGTTGAAGGTGATCAGCGAAGCCCAGAAATGGAACTTGCCGCGCGATTCCTTGTACATGTAGCCGGTCCACTTTGGACCCCAGTAGTAGAAGCCGGCAAACAGCGCGAACAATGAACCCGCCACCAGCACATAGTGGAAGTGAGCGACCACGTAGTACGTATCATGCACGGCGATATCGATCGGCGTGACCGCCAGGATCAGGCCGGTAAAACCACCCAGCGTGAACACGAAGATGAAGCCGATCGCAAACAGCATCGGTGTTTCGAACGACATCGAACCGCGCCACATCGTGGCAATCCAGTTAAAAATCTTCACACCGGTTGGTACCGCAATCAACATCGTGGCGTACATGAAAAACAGCTGGCCAGTCACCGGCATGCCGGACGTGAACATGTGATGCGCCCACACCATGAACGACAAGATTGCGATTGATGCAGTTGCATAGACCATCGATGCGTAACCGAACAATTGCTTGCGAGCGAAAGTAGGAATGATCTGCGAGATGATGCCGAAGGCCGGCAAAATCATGATGTACACCTCAGGGTGACCGAAGAACCAGAAGATATGCTGGTACATGACCGGATCACCGCCACCGGCAGCGTTGAAGAACGAGGTACCGAAATGGCGGTCCGTCAGTGTCATCGTGATCGCACCGGCGAGCACTGGCATCACGGCGATCAGCAGATAAGCCGTGATCAGCCAGGTCCAGCAGAACATTGGCATCTTCATCAACGTCATGCCGGGAGTGCGCATGTTCAGAATCGTGGTGATGATGTTGATCGAACCCATGATCGACG
>CANFED010000228.1 GCA_947445995.1 Oxalobacteraceae bacterium
CGACTGCATGGCAAACCAAAACAGAAGGCCAAAGCCCTGTCGCTGGAAGGACTGGAACGCATCGTCACGCATCTGGCCAGCTTGCCGACGCTGACGGCACGGCGCGACAGCGCGTTGCTGCAACTGGGATTTTTCGGCGGGTATCGACGCAGCGAACTGGTCAGCTTGCGGGTAGAGGATCTGGCATGGGAACCGGAAGGACTGGTGATCACGCTGGCGCGCTCGAAGACCGACCAGCAAGGCGAGGGGATCATCAAGGCAATCCCCTTTGGCGAGGATCTGTGTTGCCCGGCTAGCACGCTGCGCGACTGGCTGACGCAAGCCGGCATTACAACCGGAGCGCTATTTCGTCCGATCAGCAAATGGCAGGCGCTTGGTGCCGGTGCGTTGCATGCCGGCAGCGTCAATACGATTCTTGCGCAGTGCGCGGAAGGAGCGGGACTCGCTGGCGTCCTTGATCTCAGTAGTCACAGCCTGCGCCGCGGCATGGCCACCAGCGCCCACCGCGCCGGTGCTGATTTTCAGGATATCAAACGCCAAGGTGGTTGGCGCCATGACGGCACGGTGCAGGGATATATCGAGGAAGCGGGGCGCTTCGCGGGAAATGCGGCGGGAGCATTGCTGCGCAAGAAGCGCTAACTGAAATAGGCGGACGCTGCACATTTTCCGACGCTTGTCATGGCGCTTCGCTATCGGAAGCCTGTCGCTCGCGATGCGCTTTGCGATATGTCGGCAATTCCCCTAGCCGCACGCCTTCCGGTGCCTCGCCGCGCTTGCCATCGCCCATTCTCTGCGAACGATAGATGCCGGTGCGCCCGGAAAACAGATAACTGACCACGCAAGCCAGCGCCGCATAAATACCCACCTCGGTACCGAACAGTTCCATCGCCATCAGCGTCGATGCAATCGGCGTATTGGCCGCCCCGGCGAATACCGCCACCAGGCCGATGCCGGCCAGCAGTGGAATCGGCAAATGGAGTAGTGGCGCCAGTGCGTTGCCCAAGGTGGCACCGATGTAGAACAGCGGCGTGACCTCGCCTCCCTTGAATCCACTGCCGAGTGAGGCGACTGTAAAGGCCATCTTGGCGAGGAAGTCGTAGGCCGGCAGCGGTTGCTCGAAGGCTGCCATGATGGTTGGAAGTCCCAGCCCGATATAGCGGTCACCACCAAGAAACCAGGCGGCCGCCGCGATGACAAGTCCACCGACGAAAGGACGCATCGGTGCGTAGCGGAACCATTTTTTCATCCCGCTACCGAGCGCATGGGTGGCCTCGGCGAAGATCATGCCGGCCAGGCCGAACAGCGCCCCGGCAATGACCACGGCTGCCAGCGTCCAGGCAGTCACGGCCGGCACAAACGGAATGACGTAATGCAGATGCTGTGTCCCCAGCAGCATGCAGACCTGATCCGCGACGATCGCTGCAACGAGGCAGGGCAGCAGCGCGTCATAGCGCAAGCGGCCAATCGCCAGTACTTCCAGCCCGAAAATGGCACCGGCCAATGGCGTGCCGAACACCGATGCAAAGCCGGCGCTGATACCCGCCATCAGGATGATGCGGCGGTCTTCAGGCTGCAACTTGAACATCCGCGTCAACTGGTCGGCCAGTGCACCGCCCATTTGCACGGCGGTCCCTTCGCGACCCACCGAGGCACCAAACAGATGGGACACCACGGTCCCGCCCAGCACCAGCGGCACCATCCGTAACGGGATGATTTTGCGGGGATCATGGATTTCATCGATCAGCAAGTTGTTGCCGGCTTCGACGCTCTGGCCAAAGCGCAGATAAAGCCAGCCAACCACGAAACCTGCGACGGGCAGAAACCAGATCAGCCACCGATAAGTAATCCGCGTGGCAGTTGCCCACTGCATCAAAAACAGAAAGAGTGCTGAAGCAGAACCGGCCAGGACGGCGACACCACAAGCGAGCAATACCCACTTGCCGAAGTAGCGCAACAGGTCGAACAACGCCGAGCGTCCCAAAAATTCCATGCAGGTCCTGTTGTTAGTGTCGTGGCTTGCCAGACTGGCCATCGGTGGGCATGCAAGCGGACCCGATTGTAACAAGGAACCCCGCAGAAAAAGAAAGAAGGCAGTTGGAAGAGGGTGGCCCGGTAACGACATGAGCATGCTTTGTCGATAGCAAACCGGTCGTAGTTCCTGGCCTCGTAAAACTGTTAATCGCCGCAGCACATCCAAATTTGGTATCCCGATCGGTGTGTTGTTTGTCTTGCCACATCGCGCGATAAATTCCGGGGCCAGGATGTCGCATTCACGGCGGCCCCGGTAGCATTCAACAACCGATGGTTACTCACTTCAACCATCAAAACATCCTGTGCCTGGCGGCGCAACTTTGACATCAATCCATACCTATGACGACCTCCTGCCGCGGTTCAGCGCTGATCGAATTTGTAGTGATCGGTCCCATTCTGTCGCTGATCGGTCTGGCCTTGCTCCAGTACGGACTGCTGTATTTTGCCAAAAATCATTACAACCACGCCAGTTTCATTGCGGCCCGCGCCGGCAGCATGGACCACGCCAGTCTGGGCAGCATCGAAAAAGCCTATGCCACTGCACTTGCACCGCTCTACGGCGGCGGCACCAGCGCGGCAGCCGTCGTCGCATCGGCTGACCGGGCGCTTGCTGATCTCCGCGCACATGGCCAGATCGAACTGCGCAATCCCACCACCGAAAGCTTCGACGATTTCAACGTGCCTGCGTTGCAGCAGCGCGTGGGCAACGGCAAGCGCGTCATTCCGAATAGTAGCCAGCAAATCCGGTCCTCCGCGGTCGGAGCGCGTTCCGGCCAGAGTATTCAGGATGCCAATCTGCTCAAGCTGCGCATCACCACCGGTTACCGGCCACAAGTGCCACTGGTCGGCTCGCTTTATACCGGTTACCTGAAATTGCAGGATGACGGCACCAATGCGCTTCGCACTGCGATGCTGCGCGATGGCAGGATTCCGGTGGTGACCGAGGCGACGGTGCAGATGCAATCGGATGCCATCGAGGACAACAATCTCTCCGCGCCGGGGCCGGGGAACGGGGGTAATCCCGGCGACACCGGGCAGGGCAGCAATCCCGACAATCCGGCATCTGGCACCGGACACCCGGCTGGTTGCGCCAACCCGCCCTGCAATCAACCAACATCAGACACCCCAAGCCCGACCGAGCCGGGCGGTCTGTGCAACGGTGACGCATGTCCGGCTTGCCCGGCACCCGTGCCCGTTACCGTCGTTGTCCCCGGCGACATCACTTTCGCCTTCGGGCAAGCGACGCTGACGGAGGCCGGCAAGACACAACTCGATCAACTGATCTCTGCGGCCAATGCGGGTGGCTATACCTCAGTCAATATCGATGGCTATACCGACCAGATTGGCAGCGGGAAGGTCAACCTCGCGCTATCAACGGCACGCGCCACCACTATCCGGGATTACTTGCTCGGCCAAGGCTTAGCGGGCTTGCCTATCCGTGCGACCGGGCATGGCGCTGCCAACCTGAAAGTCGAACTGGCGCAATGTGCAGGTAGCAGAGGCGCGGCACAGCAAACCTGTCTGGCACCAAACCGTCGGGTTGAAGTCACCCTCAATCCATAGTGACAACTGCCATGACATCGACTATCAATCTTCTTCGCCGGCTGAGCGTCCTGCTGGTCATGTCTCTACTGACCACGCTCCCTGCACAAGCCCAAAGCAAAGTGCAATGCACCGCGCCAACCGCAGGCAATCCGGGCAACGCCTGCGCCGGCAATCCGATCAACCTCATCACCGGCAACAAGTACCAGCGCGAAACCGATCTGGCCGCCTTGCCCGGTGTGCTCGGCCTCGAAATCGTCCGGCACTACAACAGCGTGTTTGGCACCCCAGACATACCCAACGGCCTGCTCGGACGAGGCTGGCGCTTGTCCTATGAAGTCGAACTCGTTGCCATCGGAGCGACCCTGCAACTGATCGAAGCCGACGGTCACCGGATCATCTTCAACCGTGACCCGTTGCACCGTTCGCTTTGCAGTACTGCTGATCCGGCCAACGGCACCATCGAAATACTTCACAGCGATCGCGGCGATGAATACGCCTGGCAACGCAGCGACGGCCAAGTCTGGCGCTTCAACCACCAGCGCAAGCTCGACCAGATCACGGCACTCACCGGCGAATTCGTCAGCCTGATCTACGACAACGCCGGACTACTGATGCAAGTCACCGACCCCCAGGGCCGGCAACTGCACTTGAACTATCCTGATCGCAAGACAGCACGCAGCGGCGTCGGCTTCAACGGCGTGCGTTCAATTGACAGTCCGGTCGGACGCTTTGACTACCACTATGGCAGCACCTTGCCGGCGGGTGCCAAGATTGCCCCGTCGGTGTTGCTGGCCAATCTGGTCCGGGTGCGGCTGCCGACGCAGTCCGAGCGCCAGTACCACTACGAAGACCCGCAGCATCCGACGCTGCTCACTGGCATCAGCATCAGCGAAGGCAATGCGACCGGCACCGTCTCGATCCAGCGCCTCTCGACCTTCGGTTATCAGGCCGACGGCAAGGCGATCCTGTCGACCCATGCCGGTGACGTCGACAAGGTCACGTTGTCCTATCAGCCCGGTGGCGTCACGATCCTGACCAACAGCCTCGGTCAACTTACCACCTACCGCCACGCCGACATCGCCCGCGAGAATCGTCTGCTCGAAGCCCGTGGTCCCGGTTGCGCGCTGTGTAATGCCAGCGACCTGCGCTACGGCTACGACACGCGCGGGCGCGAGGTCATGCTGACGCGGCTCGATGTATCCGGTAATCCGCTCGACACCAGCCTTACCGAACGCGATGATCTCGGCCGACCGCTGACGATCAGCAAACAACGCTATCAGGACGGCAAACCGTCGCCGGTTCAATGGCAGGTGCGCTACGAATACGCTGCCGGTGCAGGCGCAGGACCGACGCTGATTGCCCGTCCAAGCATCGTTGCCGGCAGGGAGAGTCAGACCCGGATCACCTACAACTCCGCCGGCCAAGCGCTGATCTTGACTGAAAGCGGCTGGTCGCCGCCAACCGGGGACAACGGCACGCCGACACCGATCACGCGCACTACCCGCTACCGCTATAACGTGATCAATGGTCGCAGCCTGCTGGCCGAGATCGATGGCCCGCTGGCCAACGGACCTGCAGGCAGCCCGGCCGATTCGGACATCACGCAGTTTCACTACGATGACCGTGGCAACTTTCTGGTCGAGGTCATCGCGCCGGGCAATCAGATCACGCGCGTTACCGAGCGCGATCTTGCTGGTCGACCGCAAAAAATCGTCACCGCTACGGGCATCGCGTTGGAGTATGACTACGATCTAGCCGGCCACTTCACCCGAATCACCCGCGCTGGCATCAGCGAATTTTTCAGTTACAACGCGCTCGGCCAGTTGTCCGGTGCGGTGCGCGCGACCGGCCAGCGACTGGCGATGCGCTACGGAGCCGATGGCCGCATCACTGACCTGTCGGATGCGCAGGGCAACCGCATCCGGCTGCAACGCGATACCGAAGGCACACTGCTGGCGCGCAGCCTGCTCAATCCCGATGGCAGCATCGCGCAACAGACCAACTTGTCGCTGCTCGACGGCGACCGCAAGTTCGACCGCGGCCAAAACGACGCCATGCACGACCTCGTCCTTGCGGCGGACAACACCGTCACGCGTTTTCAGTACGAGCAGGACAATCGGCTAGCCCGCATCACTGACGTCCGCAATCACCAGACCGGCCAGCTTCACGATGACTTTGGCCGGCTGGTCCGGGTCGATAGTCCCGATGGTGGTGCCACTGTCTTGGCCTATGATGCCGCCGACCAGCTGGTCAGCAAGTCCATCGGGCAGGGCGCGCTCATCCGCTATCGCCATGACCTCGCCGGTCGTCTGATCGGCCAGAGCACTGCGGAAGGTGATACCCGCATCGTCTACGGCAAGCAGGGAAGGCCGGTATGGATCACCTATCCGGCTGGTGAAGAACAGTTCACTTACGACCAGACTGCGCGTCTGACTAGTCACGTGCGCCTGATCGACGGTCAGCGCATAACAACCGGCTATGCCTATGACGCGCGCGGTCAGCTAAGCAAAAAAATCCTGCCCGATGGCCAGATCCTGCATTACCGTTATCACGGTGCCGTCCATCCGAAAGCCGGTTTGCTGGCGTCGATCACGCGCGAAGACCTGTTCGGTCACACCGTCCTGCTGGACGGTCTCAACGATGGCGATAACGGTTATGCGCATCAGCGTTACCAGCTA
>CANFED010000229.1 GCA_947445995.1 Oxalobacteraceae bacterium
AATGCTTCCAGAAAAACTTCCAGCGCGTCCGGCGGGATGTAGAGGTCAGTGGGCAGCTTGAACAGTGGCTCGCCATACAGGCGCGCATAGCCGTTGCCTTCTTCCGGAACAAGCGCCAACGCAGGACTTGCTGCCCGCATCGTTACAGCTTGTTCTGGTACACGTACGGTTGTTGCGCGACTTTCGACTCGCTGGTGCGGTCCTGGCTATCGAGGTCGCGCGGGGCCTTGTCCCACAGCAGTGCACGGCCGGCACGTTGCTGCTCTTCGAGTTGCGGATTTTTCTTTTTGAGGTCGGCGATGAAGAGCGTGATCTCGGATTCGTAGCGCTGGAATTGCTTGGTGAATTTCATGGGGCTCTTTGCGACTGGTTGGCGGCAAGCGGCATTTTACCTTGTTCGTCGCTGTCAGCGCTGAAATTGCTGGCCAGGCGAAATGCCGCATCGAGGCTGTCGACGCAATGGGTTTCGCCCAGCCTGTCGAGGAAGCCGGAGCGTTCCATCTGCGCGCGCGGTTGTCGGTTGGCACCGCACAGGATCAATTGTCCGCCATGCCGGTGCAGTGCCCGGCGCAGCGTATCGAGCGTATCAAGGCCGGTCGAATCGATGCTGATCAGCTGATGCAGTTCGAGAATCAGCACCCGCTCCGGTGCTGCCTGCGGTTCGATCAGCAGTTCGAGCTTGCCCACCGCGCCAAAAAACAGCGAGCCATAAATCGCATAGGCGCGCACACCGGGCACTTGGCGGCTATCGGTGATCGGTACGATTTGCGTCAGGTCGGAAATCCGGTAAATGAAAAACACGCAGGCCAGGACCAGCCCGACTTCGACGGCGGTGGTCAGGTCGACGATGACGGTCAGAAAAAACGTCGCCAGCATCAGGATGCGGTACGGCATCGACAGTCGGCGCAAGCGCATGAACTCGTGCCATTCGCCCATGTTCCAGGCCATGTAGAGCAGGATCGCGGCCAGTGTCGGCAGCGGCACATCGTACGCCAGCGGTGCCGCAAACAGGATCAGCAGCAACAGCGTCAGCGCATGCACGATGCCGGAGACCGGCGAGGTCGCGCCGCTGCGGATATTGGTGACGGTGCGGGCGATGGTGCCGGTGGCCGGTATGCCGCCAAAAAACGGCGCGATGAAATTAGCCACGCCCTGCGCCATCAATTCCTGGTTCGGATCATGGCGGGTATCGATCAGGCCGTCGGCGATGCGTGCGCACAGCAGCGATTCGATCGCCCCCAGCAAGGCAATTGTCAGCGTCGGTGCGAACAGTTGCTTGACCAGTGCCCAGCTGAAATCGGGCAAGACGAATACCGGCAAGCCCTGCGGAATACCGCCGAAGCGGCTGCCGATGGTTTCGACTGGCAAGGCCAGCAGCGCGCTGGCCAGTGTGGCCAGCAGCAACACCACCACGCTGCCCGGAATGATGCTGCAGCGCCGCCGCCAGTGCGGGTGCGACAGGTGCGGGTCCAGCGATGAACGTCCCAGCCGCGACCAGGCAATCAGCAGCACCAGCGAGATCAGCGCCAAACCCAGCGATGGCCAGTGCGTGGTCGGTGCATGCTGCGCCAGCATCTGCAACTGGGCAAAAAAATCACCCGGCATGCGGGTGATGCTGAGTCCGAAAAAATCCTTCAGCTGCGACAGCGCGATCAGCACCGCAATGCCGTTGGTAAAGCCGATCACGATGGGCAGCGGAATGTAGCGAATCAGCGACCCGAGCCGGAAGGTGCCCATTGCAAACAGCAGGATGCCGGCGCAACTGGTGGCGATCAGCAGATTGGCCAGACCGTATTTTTCGATGATGCCGTAGATGACGACGATGAAGGCTCCGGCCGGTCCGCCGATCTGCACGCGCGACCCGCCCAGTGTCGAAATCAGGAAGCCGGCAACGATCGCGGTGAACAGGCCGGCTTCCGGCTTGACGCCGGAGGCGATCGCAAATGCCATCGCCAGTGGTAGCGCCACGACGCTGACGGTGATGCCGGCAAGGACATCGCTGCGCAGGCGCTGCGGGCTGTAGTCGGTCAGCGTATCGAGCAGGACAGGATGAAACCGGAAGCGAAAGGATGCCATGCCACGTCCCTTGAAAAGCAGGCGACAGGTGGTGCCTGCAGGTCAGGTCATTGTGCACGGGAGTCGTGCCGGGTTTCAAGGAAAAATGCGCAAAGCAGCGTGCAACGCGATCCGATTGTGCACAATCGGATCGCGTTACTTCAGTGACCTCGCTCGTTAGCTCACGCGCATGCCGGGTTCGGCACCCGGCCAGGGCTGCAGAATGTAAATGCCGGGGCTGGCTTTTTCGTCGGCAGCCGACGCGGCCAGCACCATGCCTTCGGAAATGCCGAACTTCATCTTGCGTGGCGCGAGGTTGGCCACCATCACGGTCAGTTTGCCGATCAATTCTTCGGGCTGGTACGACGATTTGATACCCGAGAAGACATTGCGCAGGCGGCCTTCGCCGACATCGAGTGTCAGGCGCAGCAGTTTGTCGGAACCGTCGACGGCTTCACAATTGACGATGCGGGCGATGCGCAGGTCGACCTTGGCGAAATCGTCGATCTTGATTTCGTTGGTGGTGGCGACCGGGGCGGCGGCAATCGAGGCGGCGACCGGTGTCTCCACTGGTGCGGCGACGCTCGCCGGTACCGGCGGCTCGAACAGCGCATCGAGCATCTTCGGATCGACCCGCTGCATCAGGTGCACGAACGGATTGATCTGGTGCTGATGCGGCAGCGAGGTGCCGACATCGGACCAGGTCAGCGGCGCGATATCGAGCATGGCCTCGACTTGCTCGGCCAGTGCCGGCAGCACCGGCTTCAGATACAGCGTCAGGATGCGGAAGGCTTCGAGCAGGCGACTGCAGACTTCCTGCAGGCGGTCATCGTTGTCGGTGTTCTTGGCCAGTTCCCACGGCTTGTTGGCATCGACATAGGCATTGACGCGATCGGCCTGTTCCATGATCAGGCGCAGTGCCTTGCCGTATTCGCGACCGTCGTACAGCGCATGAATTTCGTCGGCCACATCGCGCAGGCTGAACAGGAACGTGTCGGACGTGGTGGCCCAGTCGGTCACCACATGGCCGTCGAAACGCTTGGCAATGAAGCCGGCCGAACGGCTGGCGATGTTGACGTATTTGCCGATCAGGTCGCTGTTGACGCGGGCCACGAAGTCATCCGGATTGAAGTCGACGTCCTCGACCTTGGCGCTCAGTTTGGCGGCGATGTAATAGCGCATCCATTCCGGGTTCATGCCGATGTCGAGGTAGCGCAACGGTGAAATGCCGGTGCCGCGCGACTTCGACATCTTCTCGCCGCTGACCGTGATGAAGCCGTGCACGAACACGTTGTTGGGCACCTTGCGTCCGGCAAAATGCAGCATCGCCGGCCAGAACAGCGTGTGGAAATAGGTGATGTCCTTGCCGATGAAGTGATATTGCTCGGTCGCGGGATTGGCCATGAAGGCATCGAAGTCGCGGCCGGTATTATCGAAATAATTTTTCAGCGAAGCCAGATAGCCGATCGGCGCGTCCAGCCACACGTAAAAATATTTGCCGGGCGCGTCAGGAATTTCGATACCAAAATACGGTGCATCACGGCTGATGTCCCAATCGCCGAGACCGCTTTCCTTGTCGTCCTTGCCTTCTAGCCATTCGCGCGCCTTGTTGGCGACTTCGGGCTGCAAGCGACCTTCCTTGAAGGCCCATTCGCGCAGGAAGTCGACGCATTTCTGGTCGGATAACTTGAAGAAAAAATGCTCCGACGATTTCATCACCGGTACTGCGCCCGACAAGGCCGAGTACGGATTCTTCAGTTCGGTCGGGGCATACACCGCACCGCAGACTTCGCATGAATCGCCGTACTGATCCTTGGCACCGCATTTCGGACATTCGCCCTTGATGTAGCGGTCGGCCAGGAACATGTTCTTGACCGGATCGAAAAACTGCTCGATGGTCTTGGTCGTGATCAGCCCGGCGTCGTCGCGAAGGCTGGTGTAGATTTCTTTCGACAGTTCGTGGTTTTCTGCGCCATCGGTCGAATGCCAGTTGTCGAAGGCGATGTGGAAGCCTTCGAGCGGTGCCTGCCTGCCTGCCGCGATGCGGGCCACAAATTCCTGCGGCGTCACGCCGGCGTTGTCTGCTGCGATCATGATCGGTGCGCCATGCGCATCGTCGGCGCAGACAAAATGCACTTCATGGCCCTGCATGCGCTGGAAACGCACCCAGATATCCGCCTGGATGTATTCCATGATGTGGCCGATGTGGAAGGCTGCATTGGCGTAGGGCAGGGCGGTGGTGACGAATAGCTGGCGGGGCGAAGTGGCGCTCATGAGCAATGCACAGTGTAATAAGTAAAGTCGTGATTCTAGCAGTGCGGCATTGTGGCGGCTAACCGTGGGATAAATCAGTGTGTCATTGCACCGGATGAGTACCGTAGGGTGGGCACGGCAGCATCGTGCCCACGCGAATGCACCACCGAAGCGGGATTTGGCCGACATTCCTGGTCCGCGCGCGTGGGCACACCCTACGAGATCACTGCGCATCGTTTGACGCACGTCGTCAGGGGTGCCGCGGGAACAAGCCGGCGCGGTAAAATGCCCCTTTCCCTCATTGGCGACGCCGCAACCCGGCGTCGACCCCGCTCGCCATGATTGTTCGCACCCGCTTTGCTCCCAGCCCGACCGGCTATCTCCACCTCGGTGGCGCCCGCACTGCCTTGTTCGCCTGGGCCTATGCGCGCCACTTTGGTGGCACCTTCATCTTGCGCATCGAAGATACCGATCTCGAACGCTCGACGCCGCAAGCGGTGCAAGCGATCCTCGACGGTATGGCCTGGCTCGGGTTGCAGCACGACGAAGGTCCGTTCTATCAGATGCAGCGCATGGACCGCTATCGCGAAGTGGTGGGGCAGTTGCTCGCCAGTGGCAGCGCCTATCACTGCTATTCATCTCCAGCCGAAGTCGAGGCGATGCGTGAACGCCAGCGTCTGGCCGGTGACAAGCCGCGCTACGACGGCACCTGGCGGCCGGAGCCGGGCAAGACCTTGCCGCCGGTGCCGACCGACCGTCAGCCGGTAGTGCGTTTTTGCAATCCGCTCGATGGCGAAGTCACCTGGGTCGATCTGGTCAAGGGACCGATCACGATCGCCAACCGCGAAATGGATGACCTCGTCATTGCTCGCCCGGATGGCACGCCGACCTACAATTTTTGCGTGGCGGTCGATGATTCGGACATGGAAATCACCCACGTCATTCGTGGCGACGACCACGTCAACAACACGCCGCGCCAGATCAACATCCTGCGGGCGCTCGGTGCCAAGTTGCCGGAATATGGTCACTTGCCGATGATCCTCGGCACTGATGGTGAAAAACTGTCGAAGCGTCATGGCGCGGTCAGCGTGATGGATTATCCGGCGCAGGGTTTTTTGCCGGAAGCGATGTTGAACTATCTGGCGCGTCTGGGCTGGAGTCATGGTGACGAAGAGATTTTCTCGATGGCGCAATTCATCGAATGGTTCGACCTCGACCACCTGTCGAAATCCCCGGCCCAGTTCAATCCAGAAAAACTGGCGTGGGTCAACAATCACTACATCAAGCACACCGACGACGCGCAACTGGCCGAGCTGGTGCGTCCGCTGATGGCCAATGCGCAATTCGACGGCAGTCCCGATCTGGCCCGCGCCATCGGCCTGATGAAGGAGCGCGCCAATACGCTCGTCGAAGTGGCGAGCGCGACGATGCTGTTCTACCGTCAGCCACAACCCGATGCGGCGTTGGTGACGCAGCATCTGACTGATGCAGTCAAGCCGGCGCTGGCCGAGTTTGCTGCACGGTGCGAGACGGTTGAATGGAGCAAGGCAGCGATTGCCGCCATGATCAAGGAAGTCCTGGCCAGTCATGGTTTGAAGATGCCGCAACTGGCAATGCCATTACGCCTGTTGCTGACTGGTCAGTTGCAGACGCCCGCGATCGACGCCGTGATCGAATTGTTCGGTCGGCCGCTGGTGCAAAAGCGCGTTGCAAACGGTCTGGAATAATTTGCCGAATGGGATTTACATGCGCCGAATTACTCGGCTATAATTCGGCCTCTGTCGTACGGGGGTATAGCTCAGCTGGGAGAGCGCTTGCATGGCATGCAAGAGGTCATCGGTTCGATCCCGTTTACCTCCACCAGCATCTTGATGATGTTGGGTTAGCACACAGAGTAGTCAGGTAGTAATTAGTAACGGCCAGTACGGACAGTTTCTGTCCCCATC